>DASPKB010000475.1:0-6279 GCA_035628315.1 Gemmatimonadales bacterium
CCGGCCGTTCACGACGTTCAGGTTGATGGTTCCGGTTGGTCGCGCGACCATGGGCTCCTTCTCGGGAACATCCAGCCAATCGTCGTCGGGTCCACGGTTGGCCCGCCATTCGAGCCAGAGCTGGCGCGACTCCGGCGTCAGGAGATCCTCCTCCTTGAGTCCATAGGAGAGCGCAAATCGCTTGGCTCCTTCGCCGACCAGCATGATGTGGTCGGTGTATTTGAGCACCAGCCGGGCGACCTCGCTCGGCGTCTTGATTCCCTCGAGCGCCGCCACGGCGCCGGCCCGGCGTGTCGGTCCGTGCATGCAGGAGGCGTCGAGCTGGACGACGCCGTCCTCGTTCGGAAGTCCGCCATATCCCACAGAGTTATCCGCCGGGTCCAGCTCCTGGATTTTGACGCCTTCCACTGCCGCATCCAGTGTGTCCCTGCCCGCCAGTATCAGCTCCATGGCCCGATTGACGGCGCGCAGACCATTGCTCGAGCTGACCGCCGCAGGCTTTGCTGCCGGGTGGCGCAGCAACGCGGGTGCGGCCGGGAACGCTGCTGCGGCAGCCGCAATCCCACTCGCCTCCAGAAAGGCGCGTCGGGAGACCGGTGGCAACATGTTGCCTCGCGAACGCTCAGGGTCCGACATCGGCAGGGATTTAGGCCCGGCAGGAAGCGAAAGTCAACCGACCGTGCGGCCGGTGCCAGCTTGCTGCCGCTGACGAGGCTTCCTAAAATTGTCGCGACCTCCCCCGTATCGAGACTATGGCCGAACGCCCATCCGGAAAAACCGGCACAGCTCGAGCCTGGACCGAAGAACCATTCAGCCTGGTGCGGGTGGCGGTAGGGGGCGTGGCACTGATCAGTACGATACTGGCTCTGGTTTTGGCGGTTATCACCGGCGATCTGCGCATGCTCGAGCTGGTTGGTGCATTGTGGGCCATATACGGTTTCACAGTTGGATTCCTGTCCGGTGTGCTCGACCCCGCGATCGATGGTTTGTTCCGCGTTCTCATGAATGTCGGTCTGGTGCGGGTAGGCCAGGGATACTCCGCCATTGAGACACTCGAGGCGCGAGGCCACTACCAAGCTGCCGCTGAGGCCTATGCGCTGCGAGCGCGAAATCCTGCCGAGCGGGTCGAAGCCACGCTCCGGCGATCGGCGGTGCTAGCCGGTCCACTCCGGGATCCGGCCACGGCTGCCCTCGAGCTCGACGCGTTACGGGCGCAATCTCTCTCGGGTCGTGATGAATTTCGGGTAGGACTAGCACTGGTAAATCTGTACGAGCAGCAGCTGAACAGTCCGGGTCGAGCCATGGCTGAACTGCGCCGGTTGATTGATCGCTATCCGACAGCTCGAGGAGCCCGGCGGCTTCGCGCAGCTCTCGGTGCTCTCAAGGCTCAACAACAAGCGAGCGCCACTTGAGAATGTCGCGACGCTCGCCAGCAACCGCATAGGTGGGGTGTGATCCACCGCACAGCGGCTCATCTTCACCGATCTATACTTGGCCACAGTGGGAGCGTTGCTGGACGGCGAACAGCGAGACGTCCGAAACAGCCCTGAGTCCCCTGCTCTGATGGCCGGACGAGTCGTTCACTCCAGCGCTTTCGCTGCATTCTCCCTTCAATTCCCCCTTCTTCTTCTATCTCGCCGGGAACGGGCCTAAGGCCCGTTCCACCCACCTTTTCCGAGTCACAGGCCACTTGCATGCATGTGACCCAACTTACAGCAACCACCCTTAGCCCAGAGTTACTTGCGGGTCGAGTTCTTCGGGACATTGGTCCAGCCACTCCAAGCGGGAGGTCACGACATATGCCCAGAGGCGACAAGTCCTCTTACACGAACAAGCAGAAGCGCCAGGCCGAGCACATCGAAGAGGGCTACGAAAAACGCGGTGTGTCTCGGGGTGAAGCGGCGCGGCGTGCCTGGGCCACTGTTAACAAGGAAACAGGAGGTGGGAAGAAGAGCGGCTCGGGAAGAGGCAAGAAGACCAACCGAAGCTCTTCACGCAAGGGCGGCAAAAAAGGCGGGCGCGCCTCGGCCACTCGCTCGAAATCGTCACGCTCCAGCGCCGCACGCAAGGGGGCTTCCACTCGTACGCGCAAATCCGCCGGCTCGCGGCGCAGCTCGAAATCCACTCGTTCGAGCAGTCGCACGCGGTCGGGTGGTAGCAGCCGCAGCCGTTCGAGCAGCCGCTCCGGTCAGAGTCGTTCGCGAAGCACCGGTCGCTCGCGCAGCCGCAAGCGTTCCAGCCGGTAGTTGCCGAGAGAGAAAAAACGAGAGCCTGCCAGTCGGCAGGCTCTCAAATTATCTGGGACTCTAAATCAGAGCAGCGCGTTACTGATCTTCGCTGGCTTTCCCGCCTAGCGCTATCGACACGCCGAGCGACGCAACGATGTCGTTCTGGAAATCGTCGCCGCCACCGAAATCGCCGTTATAGAGGTAGTCCTCGATATCGAGCCGGAACCCGACCCGATTGTCGTCGCCACCACCGAAGCGGAATCCCAGCCCGACGACACCGCCGATATCGGTGCTGCTCCGGTCATCGTCAAATGGGTTGCTGCCGCGGGTCAGGAGTGCCGGGCCGCCTGCCAGAAAGAATCCAACGCTACTGTTGACCGGAGAGAGGGCCAGCAGGAGCCGTCCGCTGGCGAGCAGCAGGTCGGTGTTGCCGGTTTCATTCAGCGTCTCATCGCCGATTTTGGCCGGAGCATACCCCCCGGTAGCTTCGAAGCCCAAGCGGCCGCTGCCCCAGAACGTAAGGCGTGCTCCACCGGCGATACTCACGTCCCGATCAATATCCTGATCCAGGGCTCCCACTGAGTTGCTCGTTGGGATGTAGACACCTGCCCAGGGCGTGAGCTCAACGCCGCCTTGCGCGGCAGCCGGCATGGCCACTGCCGTAGACAGGAAGGCTGCTGCGGCCAGACCCGGCATCGCTGCCATCAGCTTGCGGATAGACATACACACTCCTCGTTGACGGAAGTCGGGCACTGCCGGAACGCTTTCGCACTCGCACGACAAAGGCCGACCTCTCCGGCTTAGGCCGGGGATCGTTCCAGCGACCGATACAATGCGAAGGAACCGGAAAACCGGCTGTGAACCGAATCACGACTGTGAGGTGAGCAAAAAGAAAGGCGGCTCCAAGTGGAGCCGCCTTTAGGGTTTACAGCGCTACAGGTTTACCGGCCGAGCTGGCTCAGCCCCAGAAGGGGTATACCAACTCCGAACGAAAGGTGAATGTCGTTCTGCATCTTCTTCTCGTCATCCGGACCAAATCCTGGAATCTCGGCTTTGGGCTTGTAGATGTAGTCCTCTGCGCTCACCGACAGATGAATCAACCGGCCCAGGCGAAAGCCCGCCGTGGCGCCCAGCGTCCCGCCGATATCGGTCTTCTTTTCCACGTCCGCGTAGAAGGCTCCGCTCCGGTTCACCACGCCGACGCCGCCGGTCACCAGTAAGGAGATCGGGCTGGTCTGAGGAATGACGTGAAAGCTGACCCGGCCGCTGCCGGTGAAGATGTTCGCGTCTTCATTCTGGTCACCGAGGCCGCTGGCGGTCACCTTCAGATCGCTGGGAGCATACGCGCCGGTGAACTCAAAACCCAGCCGGTCGCTGAGCATGATGCCGAGCCGGCCGCCGAGGGTGATGCTCATTTCCTGCTTGAACTCTTCACCACTCGCAGCTTTGACCAGCTCGGTCGTCGGCACGTACACACCGATATTGGGCGTGATGCTGATCTTCTGCGCCAGAAGCGGCTGTGCCGCAGCCAGCAGAACGCCACCAGCCATCACGACGCGAGCTACCCACGCGTTGCCACGCATTGAGCCTCCGGATGGATACCAGGGGAAGGGTGACACCTCTAGAGCTTCAGTCGTACGTCGATATCAACCAGCAACGTCGGGTCGGCCTCCTCGAACACCACCCGATCGCGAACTGTGCGGATGACCATGCGCTGGATCGGCCCCTTGCCTTTACCGCGACCCATGTTCCCCCGACGGTAATACACCACATGCGTGGGACCCACGCGCTCCACCCGAACTACGACGTAGCCCTGATGGACGAGGACAGTGCGTGTCACGCTGACGGCCTTATCGCTCGACACGATGTAGTGTTTGTTCTTGCCCTTTCCCTGGGCAGCTGCCGGAGCGGCGCTTGCCACCAGGGCAACGACAGCCAGGCTGGACCAGAGCAGATGACGGAAAACCCGCATACAGGACCCCGGGTGGAGTGATGGACGCTCCGGTATGGGCAAGAAGCGTGCACCGGGCGGCGGCACACGAAGGCATTTTGTGCTAAGGAGTTATGAGATCGGGAAAGGGAGGGTGGCTGGGAAAAACGAGCGCTTTGCTGCGGGTTGCGGCGCCCTCAGGCCTCGCGTCGAACGTCTCCCGGTGCCTTGTCCTCCCTGACACCAAGGAAGCGGGGGTGGCGCAGCAACCCGGCTGTGGTCCACTCCGAGAAGCCGATCTGCGCGACCAGCTTCGGTGCGACCCATTGGACATCGCCGGCCGGCGCCGGTCCTTCGGAAAACGGCGAGGTGGTGCGGTGAAGCGGCACCAGGCGCCGGTGGAGAAGCTCCAGCGTTCTGCGATCGTACCCGGTGCCCACCTTTCCGGCGTAGCGCAGAGCCCCACCCTCGTAATAACCCACCAGTAGCGCGCCGAGGCGCTCGCGCGAGCCCTGGGGTGCGGTGTAGCCGCCTACCACGAATTCCTGCTGCCGCACGCATTTGAGTTTGAGCCAGTCGGTCGAGCGGGTGCTCACGTACCGCGCTTCGGCCCGCTTGGCGATGATCCCTTCTGCGCCGCGGGCGCAGGCATCCCGCAGCATGGCGGCCGAGCCGGTCGTCCGATGCGGAGTAAAACGAATGGGGTCATCGTACCAGACGATGTCGCGCAGAACAGCCTTTCGGTCGATCAGGGGTAGTCCCGTAAGGTCGACGCCCTCGTAGAAGAGACAGTCGAAGAGGTACAGGTACACCGGCACCTGGCTGCGGCGGGCGCGAACCGGATCCCGGAGCTGCATCCGCTGTTGCAGTCTGGCGAAGCTCGTCACGTCCCGCTCCGCGTCGAAGGCGACAACTTCACCGTCCAGTATGGCGTCACCCCGAACCGCCGGCTCCAGTGCCTCTACCAGCTCGGGGTAGGCACCATTGAGCGGCTTGCGATTGCGGGAGAACATGCGGACCGTGCCTCCGCTCACGAATATCAAAGCCCGCACTCCGTCGAGTTTCGGCTCGTAGACCCACTTGCCCTGGGTGGGAAGCGTCTCGGTGAGGGTGGCCAGCATCGGTGGAATCCAGGACGGCTGCGGTCGCTGGCGCAGCGCGCCCGGCGCGCTCTTGGCGAGCATCTTCAGTGCCCGAGTCATGCGCTGCCTCCCTGCTCCAGCAGCGCACCCAGGTCATGCTTGGAAGTGAGGATGTCGGCCCAGGGATCACCGTGTTCTTCCAGGAGCTCCGGAACCGTGCGCAACGTAAAATCGGTCGGGTAGATCTCTTCCAGCCGATCCCAGTCGAGCGGCATCGAAACTGTGCCGAGCGGATGCCGCCGGGGACACAGAATGGAGGCCAGTGACTTGCCCCGGGAGTTCTGGTTGTAGTCGAAGAAAATCTTCCCGGTGCGCCGCACCACTGCCCACTCCAGGGTGACCTCCTGGGGCCACTGCTGCAGCGCGTACCGCCCGATGGTTTCTGCGATGTTCCGGGCCGCGTCGTAGTCGAACTTCCGCACAATCGGTAGGTATAGGTGCAGACCGGTCCGGCCTGAGGTCTTAACGAAGATTTCGAGACCGAGCCGGCCCAGCATGTCACGGATGCGCAGTGCCAGACTTCGGGTCTGGTTGAACGCCTTGCGGTGCAGCTCCGGTTCTTCGCCCTTCCCCTCGCGTCCTGAGTACAGGTACGGGTCGAGGTCGAATATCACGAAGTCCGGGTAGTTCAAAACCGACCGCTCGAGGTTGGCTTCGGAACCGGAGAACTTGCGACTCTTCCCCCGGGCATCGGTGGCGGGATCGACCCTCGAGAACCAGGGGTGGAGCTCGAGGCCGCCCATCTGCGCCAGAAACAGGAGGGTGGCCAGGTTCTCGCAGATCAGGTATTCGCTGTCGCCTTCGTTGTGACTGCTGTAGATGCTGACCGTGCGGGCGAATGCAGGTGGCTTTTCCCAGTGCTTCTGATAGAAGCTTTTCCCGTGGATCCCATCAGGGTAGCGGGTCGTGAAAATCGGTCGACCCGCAAGGTGCGGGAGCAGCCAGGGAGAAACTCGGGTGAGGTAGCGCAGCAGGTCAC
>DASPKB010000476.1:0-2290 GCA_035628315.1 Gemmatimonadales bacterium
GCGCACCCGTCCCCGTGGCGGACGGCATCGAGGCCCGCCTAATTGAGGCCGAGGCGGCGCTGCAGGCCGATAATTTTTCGGGTATGACCACCATCCTGAACGATCTCAGGGCCTTCTTTCCCGATCTCGGCCTGGCTAACCTGGCCAATCCGGGCAGCGAAGATGAAGCGGAGGACCAGTTATTCAGCGAGCGGGCGTTCTGGCTCTTCGCCACTGGGCACCGCCTCTGGGACATGCGGCGGCTGCTTCGAGTTCCCAGTTATCAGCGACCTGAAGACACGGTGTTCCCCACCGGGCCCTATCACAAGGGAGGAAGCTACGGGAGTGACGTGAATCTGCCGATTCCGATCGAGGAAGAGAACAACCCCAACTTCAACGGATGTCTCGATCGAGCGCCGTAGATGTTGATCAGTACACCGAGTATGAGGAGGCGTCGAGCTTGTTTTCCAGGGTCCAGGTGATGACCTGGCCAGGCATTACCAGGATGGCGTCTGAAGTGAACGGCTGACCTGCCACCGGTAGTGCCCGGAGCCGAACACCCATGCTCGGATTCAGCCGTTGCGGCGGAAAATCGAAGGTGGCTTCCCCCAGTGCCGAGACCATCCCCAGGCGCTGGGGCAGCCCCCCCGCGATCAGATAGACAGTGATGTCATTCCAGTTGTGACTCTCGACTTCAACTACCACATTGCCGCGGAGCGGCTCGGCCCTTGGCTGTTCCTCGCGGGAAAAGAGCAAACCGCAGCCTGGCAGGCCGACAACCCCGATCGCGAGAAAGCAGCCGACTCGAAGAAGGCGGATGCAGTTATTGTGCTGCCGCCTGGCCTTCCCGCGTGAGGTGTTTCCGGTACCAGGCGACATACCGCTGCAGCCGGTCCCGCTCGTAGCTCGGCTTACGAATCTCGTGGTACTCCCCCGGATAAATGACCAGCTGAGTTTCCCGGCCCAGGCTCTTCAGGGCCTGGTACATCTGTTCCGAGTTCAGCAATGGTACGTTAAAGTCTTTTTCACCGCAGAGAAATAGGGTCGGCGTAACGATCCGATCGGCATGGAAAAAGGGGAACGAGACCCTGATCCACGCATCGGTGTTGCCCCAGGGAGTGCCCAGCTCGGCTTCGTACTCCCGCACATATTGATCGGTTCCATATCCGGCCAGCGCGTTGGATTGGCCGGCCCCGCTGATGGCGGCCTTGAACCGGCTGTCCCGGGCGATCACCTGGTTGGTCAGAATACCCCCGTAGCTCCAGCCGCCCACCCCCAGCCGAGTGGAATCCGCCACACCCTGAGCGACGGCGTAGTCGACGGCCGCCAGCACATCCTGTCCATCCTTGTTGCCCCAGTCTGCCCATATCGCGGTCGAAAATTTCTCACCACGCCCAGAGCTGCCTCGCGGATTGGCTGCTACCACCGCGAACCCCTCCGCGGCAAGAAGCTGCCACTCCAGATTGAACTCGTTGTAGAACTGGTAGACCGGCCCACCGTGGATCTTGAGCACGGTTGGCACCCGGGTGCCGTTTCGGTACCCCTGGGGCCGAACCAAGAATCCATTCACCGGAGTTCCGTCCCGGCTCTTGAACGAGATCTCCTCCACCGGCGCCAGCTGGATCTCCCGAAACAGGGCATCATTTTGCCGAGAGAGGGGGCGGAGCTCTCCACTCTCGAGAGCGAAAATCTCCGAGGGCATGTTCGGCGTACTGGCGAGTACCGCTACCTTGTCGCCGCGCCCCAGCGAGTAGTCGCCCACCAGCCGGCGGCCCCGGGTGAGGTGCTGCACCGCACCGCCGCCGGCGGCCACGCTGGCGAGCTGCATGACCCGGTCTTCCTCCAGCAGAAACAGAACCCGCGTACCGTCGGCCGACCAGCTGGGAGACAGCACGTTGCGGTCGAGTGCCGGCGTGATCACCCGTTCCGGGCCGCCAGACACCGGAACTACAGCGAGCTTCTGGCCGGCGTAGTAGATCAGCTTGAGAGGACCACCTTGCACATAAGCGATGTACTTGCCGTCGGGGCTCCAGGCCGGCGGCCGTCCACCCCACCCTGGATCCATGTCGGGCCCGGCGAAGGTGGTGAGCTGCCGGGGCACGGCTCCTGGCGATGCCTCGATGACGTACAGATCCCAGTTGTTCGTTCGGTCGAAGTCGGGGCGGCGGCGGCTGACGAACGCGATGCTGCGGCCATCGGGTGACCAGGAAATCAACTGCTCAGTGTAGTCACCGGGGGTGAGGATCTCCGACCTTCTAGTCTTCAGGTCGAAGAGGTACAGATGGTCTCGCTGTTTGCCGAGATAGCCGGT
>DASPKB010000477.1:0-5261 GCA_035628315.1 Gemmatimonadales bacterium
CAAATCCCTGGAAGGCTTGCCGCTCTGGCTGTTTGGGCATGCTCGGATCACGCTTATCCCGGGTGTGACGATCACTCCCGCAGAGGGCCGGACCAAGCAGGCCGATCGTCCGCTGGCCTCCATGCTGATGAATATCGCCACTTTCGACACCAGCACCGGCGTCACCCAGCATCTGGTGCAGGTCGAAGCGGTGGTGAAAGCGGAGAGCCTGGTGCAGCCGCTGCTGATCCTGACGCCATCGCGCCCGTCGGCCTGGCCGATGTAGGCGGCTAAGCAGCCGAGTGTAAACACGACCTGAAAAGACCCTCCAAAGTCATGCGACTCGGAGGGTCTTCAGCATTTGCTTCCACGCCTACCCGTTCCTCGCTTAGCCGCCTCTCTTACCTCACGTCGACCGCTCCGGCTTCTCCTCGTCCACGACCTGGAACTCCCGGGTTCTCCGATCCTTGCGCCCGGCAGCGTCGACCACGAGAAGCTCCATGACGTAGTTACCTGGTTTCAGCCGACTGAGCTTGAGACTTCGGTGGGTGCTTACCTGAGGCGTGGTGGCTTGTTCCTGAAATTTGAGCCGGATCGCCGCTCCACCGCCGCCGAAGATCTTGCGAAAGAGTCCACCACCGGAACCCTTCCTCTTGACCGAGAGCTCCACTGTATAGGGGGTGGGACGAAGCCCGTCTATTTCATAGTACAGCTCCATCTGATCGCTGCGCCGATAGGTACGAAGCGGATTGAAGAGCACCGTGTCGTCCTCGGTACGCCGCCAGGTCAGGTTGGCACTTCGGCTACCCAGCACGAGATCGCTGAGGCTGAGCTGTGCGGGCGCTGGAGGGCCTACCCTGATGGTATCGCGCGGCAGAGTAACGCCGACACCCTCACCCTGCTGCAGTGCGAGCCGGTACTCGAGAGCTCCGTGCTTAACCGCTGTTCCGACCCGTCCCACCAGGTGCTCGTTCGGCGGAACCGGCGCCGGGGCCACGAAATGCCGCGTGGTGTCGAGTGCCGATACAACCTGCCCCCGCTTGTCCATGGCGACGAAACGCAGCCGAATGCTATACAAGTAGCCCCGGGTCACCGTCACCGGCTCCAGGCTGGAGCCCGCAATGGCATACGCGATCTGCACCTGAGGTCCGCTGGAGTCACGTCCGACGGCGAGCACCTCGGTCTTGGCCTTCAACTCTTCGGGAAAACGCAGCTCGTAGCTGTCACTGGTGGTCCCCACCGCAATGCTTTCCTGTCCGGCGCGCCGCTCCTCGGTGTGGTATCGGCCGGTGCTCATGTGACCGGCGCCCTGCAGCCGGCGGTAGATAGGTGAGAGTCGCTCCCGGGAGAGCATGAGCTGCTCCGCCACGGCGTTGTCGGCTGCGCTGGCGACTTGCCCCTGTAGTTTGACCGCATCGCTGAAGCCCAGTACGTCGAACAGGCTCTCGACCAGCTTGAAGTCCTGCACATCCTCGCGCGCGATGAAGTGGAAGATCAAATCGCCGTCCGCCCTGGTGTATCGCCAGGACTCATTGGGCTCGAGACCGGGAGCCGCGTAGCTGGCGCGGCTGGAGGGCTCGCCGTGGCGGATGTAGATCACGCCCCGATCATCGAAGTCCGGACTACCCGACCGGTAGCGCTCCACGATGTCGTAACGCCGGTTTTTGCTGGCGAGCTGGAAGTTCTTGCGCGCGTAAAAGAGCCGGCGATAGTGCTCCCGCAGTCGCTCGCCGTCCGACCGGAGCTCGGTACGATCTCGCTGGCTCCAGAACCGCTTGAGGAAAGCCACACGCCGCGGCCCACGCTGCCGGTCGAACTCGCGAAGCACGCTGTCGGAGGCGATCGTCGCCAGGTCAGTCCGATAGCCGGCGACGGTCACCGCATCGTCTGATTCTGCGCCTTCGAAATAGGGCCCCACGCCGTCAAACCGCCCGAGAAGAAATTGGGTTCGCGCCAGCTCGAGAAGAGCCAGGCTCCGGTTGGGGCCATACTGGAGATATCCGGTGAACGCCGCGAGGGCAGAGTCGCCATCGCCCACCTCCCGCTCCACCCGGCCGCGTGCGAGGAGCACTTCAGGATCGGTTCCGGCAGCGGTTTGACCGGCGCGCCGCAGCGCATCGAGCGCCACGCCGAGCTTGATGTTGACCCGTTGACGGAGCGCGGTATTGGCCAGGTCAACCAGCCCGCGGGCAAAGGCGGGGTCGACCTCGGCCGACTTGGCAAAGGCTACCGCTGACCGGGTAAGCGCATCTTTGCCAAGCATGGTCTTGAGCCCGGTGACGAACGAGACCTGTGAATCGCCGACGCCATACTCTGCCAGGCCCATTCCATACCAGGCATAGGGCCAGGACGGCTGCAGGTCGATGGCCCACTGAAATTCGGAAGCGGCATCGTCGTAGTGGGCATGGCCACCCATCTCGCCCAGGCGGAGCGAAAGAAATCCCAGCCGGAGGTGGAGCATCGCGTTATTGCGATCGACCTTGGCCGTGTCGATCAGACGCTTTTCAAGGAGGAGAAGACCATTGGAATCGGCGATCGCCGCCAGTGAATCACGGAATCGTTCCAGGTCGGCTCGCTCGGTGGGGCTTTGAGCACGAAGGGCCGGGGAACAGATGAGGAGCAGCGTGAGGGCGAGGATGCCGCGGTATTGTTGAAACGACTGGTGAAACATCAGCTAGACCTCATAACTACCACACTATGTCTCCAGGAGTGTATCCCTGCTTCCGGAAGGCGCGAACGGGATGGCGATCAGCTCGCCTATGGAGACGCCCCGGGTCCCGCGCGGCCCACACCAGCTGACGAGGGGCGTTGAGCCCATTCCCGCAGGAAATTACGCAGGCCTTCGAGCACCCCGCGAGCATAGAGCTGCTGCCCCCGGGCGGAACGAAGCTGGGCCTCCTGATCTGGCATGATCATGAACATGCCTTCGCACAGCGCCGACGGCATCCAGGTTCCCCGAACGAGTGCCAGATCCGCCCGGCCCACGCCAAGGTCTCGCAACCCGAGCCGACGCACCAGGGAGCGCTGCAGCTGCAATGCGAGAGGCAGGCTGCGGGGCTGATTATAGAATACGCTCGTGCCGTTGTTGGTGAAGGGGTTGACCCCATCCGGGAGCGCGTTGTTGTGGATCGACACCAGCAGTTCCGCGCCTCCCGTCTCCGCAGCGGCAATTCGGGCCCAGAAGTCCAAGGCTGTATCGGCGGCCCGCGTCATCACCACCCGCGCCCCCTCTGCCTTCAGCATGACGGCGAGCCTCCTGGCGATCGCCAGATTGGCATCGGCCTCCCGGAGCCCCGTCGGACCTGTGGCCCCAAGCGGAGGATGCCCCGGATCAACGGCTATGGTTCGGCCACGCAGCGGATTCACCGCTCGTATCCGGGGCGGTCGCCGGATCTCGAACAGCAAATCGTTCCGGCTCCATCGGGTACGGTATCCCCATACCGCCTCAGACAGTTCCACCGTGAAGGTCAGCTCATCGCGCCCTGTTTGGCTCCAGCTGAGCCGCTGCACCAGCGAGTCGCCGCCGTAGCGAACCCAGTCCACATCCCCTACCGCACCGTAGAACCTGACACTCAAGCTCCGCTCGGCCTCGATGACCTGAAAGGGAACGCGCTCGGTGAGTGGAATGCGAAGAGAAACCCGATCCCCCATCGGCGTCAGCGTGGCTGAGCCTACCACTGACCGGGGGGCGGGAAGACCGGGGGGCAGCGGGCGCGCGTCCGACGCGGGTACCCAGGCCTCGGCTTCGGGGGAGAGCCGGATCCGGAGATCGTCGTTGATTCGCGCAGTGACATTTGCCCGGGTCCCGGTGGGGAAAAACCACTGGTAATCTCCGCCGGGTACTGCCCGCCCCGGGGTCAAGCTGTCGGTTTGACCGGTTCCCGTCGTGTCATCATCGAATTCCGTTACCAGTGGTAGCGTATCCAACAACGCCATTTGCAGGGGCCAGCGGGTTCGCACCGTATCGCCCTTTAGCGCAACCTCCACCGTCGCCCAGCCCCCATCCGGTGAGAGCAATTCCTGGTACGGCACTGGACAGCGGGCCCCCGTAACGCAACGGAGCACGGCTCTCCCCAGCACCTGAACCAGTGCAGGGGAAGGGCGTCGGAGTAAGGGTCCCGGGTCAGGCCCCACGGGTGCTCCGCGGATGACCCCCACATAGCGAAGCTCATAAGGTGCTTGAAGCTTGGTCGTGTCACGCTCGAACGCGCGGATTGCTGGGAGCACTTCCTGTGGCTGGCGCTGCGGCTGAAGCCGCACCGATGACCCATCTGGCAGGCGGGCCCGCACGGTAGCACCATCTGCCGCCCGGGCAGAAAGAGTGACGTACTCGTTCGCAGGGAGCCAGATCTGACCTCGCGGGGACAATGACATAGTATCGACCCACGCAGCGCCGGACCGGATTTCGCCAGGCAGGAATCTGGGATCCTGCCGGACGGGGTAGATCACGACCGACGAGTCCTCGCCCCGCTGAGCTACAATACGAAAGTTGATCACGGTATCCGCAGAAAACGGGAGCCAGGCGAGCCACCCCCCGCTGGGCCATACGCGCACCCTGCTGCCATTGATCGTCAGCCGGACGTCGCCTCCGGAAACCGACCCGAGCAGGAAGCTCGAATCGCGGACCCGCACAAGATCACCGGGTTTCGGATACACCACCTTCACCGCAATGGGAGCACGAGCGTTGGAAGTGGCTGGTGATTGTCGGGCGGAGACTGGCGCGGCGATAACCAACCCCAGCGGCCAGAGCAGAAATCGCCGGAAAAGCATCATGCAAGGTACACGGGCGCTAGGAGTTACGCCAAGGCAACGTTGACGCTCCCTGAGGCGTTCCCTAAATTCGTCAACCCCGAATGGCCGCGACCCGACGGAAGGACAGCGTGGAATGACCAACGGCTCGGTACGAGTCTCCGTCTTCGGCAAGACCGACCTGGGCCGCACCCGCGAACACAACGAGGACACCTTCCTCGTCGCCGACCTGAGCAGCGGAAATGCTAGCCTTCAGCCGGAAGTACGCAACCACGAGATAGGTCCTCGAGGCTCCCTGTTTGTCGTGGCCGACGGCATGGGTGGGGCCGCGGCGGGCGAGCTGGCCAGCGCGATGGCAGCGGATCATATCCATCGCCACATGGCGACCACCTGGGCCACGGAGAGCGCCGTCACGGCGGAGCGGTTTGCGTACCGGATGCGAGAGGCAGTCGAGCTCGCCAATTCGGCGATCTATGCCTACGCTCGCGAGCATCCGGAAGTTCGAGGAATGGGCACGACCGTGACGGCGGCCG
>DASPKB010000478.1:0-6464 GCA_035628315.1 Gemmatimonadales bacterium
GGTTCGTCCGCATCAATGCCGTGACCTGCGTAACTTTCGGCCGTTATAGGCGCTGGTGGGCATTCCTCGAGGTCTGAGGCAGACGTCCATGAGGCTTCCGGGATCCATCCTGCAGGGCATACTGGCCCGCTCCGCTCTGACACTCCTCCGGCTCTATCTGGGACTGGTATATCTGATCCTGGGATGGACTGCGCTGCTCCGAGCGACAACACCAGAGCCGGCGTCTTTCCTGCTCGTCACCGGCGTCATCGGATGGAGTGCGCTTCTCGTGGGGTGTTTTCTGGTGCTGGGTTTAGTGACTCGGCTGGCTGCGGCGGCAGGGCTTCTGCTCGCTCTGAATTTCCTGCTGGCGGAAACTTCGTGGCCGAGCGCCACATCGGGTGCTTATGCGGCATGGGCGGCGATCTCCCTTGCGTTGCTCATTGGAGCGGCCGGCAGAACCCTGGGCCTGGACGCATGGCTGGCGAAACGGTGGCCGAGCTCACCTTTCTGGTAGTACCTGCTCCTCTAACCCAAGCACATCCAGTATGAAGGCGTACTTGAACGCAGTTTCGCGGAGGAACTCGTAACGGCCTGAAGCTCCGCCATGCCCGGCTCCCATGTTAGTGCGCAGCAGCAGACGATTGGAGTCGGTCTTGGTAGCCCGGAGCTTGGCCGTCCACTTGGCGGGCTCCCAGTAGGCAACCCGGGGATCGTTCAAGCCAGCTGTGACCAGCATGTGGGGATACGGCTGGGCTGCAACATTGTCGTATGGGGAATATGAACGGATGTATCGATAGGCCGACGGATCATTCGGGTTTCCCCACTCGTCATACTCTATGACCGTCAGCGGCAGCGTAGCATCCAGCATGGTATTTACGACGTCGACGAAGGGTACCTCGGCCAGTGCTGCATGGAAGAGCTCGGGCCTCAGGTTGGTGACTGCGCCGATCAACAGACCTCCGGCGCTTCCACCGTTGATCACCAGACGGCTGGGAGTGGTGTAGCCGGTAGCAACCAGATGCTCCGCCACCGCGATAAAGTCGGTAAATGTAGAGCGCTTGTTCTGCAGCCGGCCTCCCTCATACCACTCCCGCCCCAGCTCCTCGCCTCCGCGCACATGGGCGATGGCAACGACAAAGCCGCGATCCAGCAGGCTCAGCGTGTTGGAGGAGAAAGCCGGATCGTAGCTCAGGCCGTACGCGCCATACCCGGTGAGCAGCAACGGGCGGGGCCCGTTCCACGGCTTCCGGTACACCAGAGAAACCGGTACCTGCATGCCGTCGGGTGCGATTGCTGAGAGGCGCTCGCTGCAATACTGATCCGGCAGGTATCCGCTTACTTCGGTTTGCTTCCGCACCGTCCAGGTCCGCTGGTCCAGATCGTAATCCACGACCGAGTTTGGCGTGACGAGCGAGGTGTAGCTGAAGCGGAAGGTGCTGGTGGCAAACTCCGGGTTGGCGTGAGGCCTGACCGTATAGACCGGTTCAGGGAACGGTATCGTGTGCTCGGACCCGGTCAGGAGATCCAGGACGCGGATGCAAGTGAGCCCGGCCTCCCGCTCGTAGATTACGAGGTGGCGCTCGAAGGCATCGGTGCCGTCCAGTTTGACCTCGGGCCGGTACGGCAGCACCGGCGACCAATGCTCCCGTGACGGGCTCTCCACCGGGGCTTCCACCAGCCTGAAGTTCGGGGCTCCCTCGTTCGTGGTGATGAAGAACCGGTCTCCATGATGGGTAACCGAGTATTCAATGCCGGTTGAGCGAGGTTGCACTACCCGGAAGGGTCCCGTCGGGTCATCAGCGCTGACGAACCTAACCTCGCTGGTGGAATGACTGGACAGGTCCAGAATCAGGTACTTCCGGCTGCGGGTGCGGCTGATATCCAGATAGAAGGATGCGTCGGTCTCGTGGTAGACCAGTACGTCTTCGGATGGATTGGTTCCTAGAACATGCCGGTGGAGACGGCAGGGCCGGCGAGCTTCGTCCAGCGTAGCATAGAACAGGGTACGGCTGTCATTGGCCCAGGCCATCCGGCTCGACGCGCCGGAGATCGACTCTGCCAGCAGAGCGCCCGTGCGGAGGTCCTTTACATAGACCGTGAAGTCTTCGGCTCCCGACGTATCCACCGAATAAGCCAGGAACTGGTGATCAGGGCTTATTTCGACCGCACCTACCTTGAAGTACGAGTGAGCAGATGCCAGTGAATTCTGGTCCAGCAGGATCTCCTCGCCTGCACCGACAGTCTCCGGTTTCCGGCAGTAGATCGGGTACTGACCCCCGGCCTCGGTACGGCTGTAGTACTGGTAATCATCCACCCGCTCGGGAACGGATAGGTCGGTTTCCTTGATGCGCGCCCGCATCTCCTGGTAGAGCCGCTCCTGGAGAGCTTGAGTATGGCGCATGACCGATTCAGTGTGCCGATTCTCTGCTTCGAGGTAGGCGATAACGTCGGGATCGTTCTTGTCGCGCAGCCAGTAGTAGGGGTCCAACCGCGTCTCACCATGCACCACTTCGATCCGGGGAACGGTCCGCGCGACCGGAGGGGTGGATACCTCGCTCCTCAGATTGGTCGTGGAATAGGACAGCGAGTTACTGGCGGGGGCGAGAGGAGTCGCCAGTGTGCGGCTCGGGTTCGACATCAGGAGCTATCACTCTCCAGCCACAAGCAGGCCGGGCGCGCGTTCAGTGGACCACCAGAGTTGGGTCCTAAGCGGGGAATTACGATGCAGCAGGTCAGCAAGTCAAGTGTAGCCTAAACTACTGCAGCGCTTGCACTTAAACGGCAAGCACCCGCCGGCTTTTTAGGGGCCGGCGGGTGCTCCTACCTTCAACTCGCGGCAGGGTGAGGACATAGCGGACTGGTTCTCTATTTGCTTGACCGAATGTCCACTTTTAACGACAGCCGCGAACCTCCTTCCGCTCTACGAAGCTCCATCCTCTTGCGTTAACATTTGGTACCACAACGACATCCACTGGCTGTGTCAGGGCAGCAGTGGTAACGCAGTTCGGCCCCGGTGCGGTTTCCACCACCTCGATAATCAACTCGCCGTTGTTCTGGGCGACCTTGTCCACTGCCACCTCGTGTCCGCCGCTGGACTGCTGGCCGGCCGCCACCGCCACCACCAGATCGCGATTGAAGTCCACCTCCGGGCGATCTCCCACGCCCAACTCCGACCAGAACGCGGCCCAGGCGTTCGCATCCCGAATCACCAGCCTGCGACGTTCGTTGATTCCGGTGTGGGTCCACTGTCCGATACGCCGGATCTGGACGGTGGCTGAGCTACCGTAGGGCGCGTAGCCCTGCTGAGTGGTGGTGTCGGTCCACTCTGCTTGGGGCTCTTCTGCGGGAGCGGGGGCTGGAGCTGGAGCTGCTGAGTCGGGCCCGTATTCGGGTTCGGGGGCGAGCGCTACGGGACCGTAATCGGTGCTGTCGCCCTCGGCTACCCGCATTGTGGTCCCCCCGCAGGCCATTAGCACAGCCACCGGGATGAGGTACACTAACCGGGCTATCATTGTTTCACTCCAATCAGGTGGGCGGATGAGACCTTCAGCGAGGCAACCTAAGTAGATGCACGCGGTAGCGCGAACGCCCGCGTCGCCTCGCCCTGGTGAGCAGGATCACATATCCTCCAGCCGGCATTTCAGAGCTCGGCATCGTCTCGGACCAAGTCCAAGGAGATAAGGATGAACCTCGTGGATCGCGTGAAGCGGATCCTGTTGTCGCCTCGGACGGAGTGGGAGATCATAGACAACGAGCCCAGCAGCCCGGCTCAGTTGTTTACCAGTTATGCCGTGCCGCTCGCCGCCATTGGCCCCGTGGCCCAGATCATCGGGTACTCCGTGCTCGGATTCCCGGTACCATTTGGCGGGAATACCCGGATGCCGTTGGGCTCGGCAATCACCGCCGCAATCGTCACCTATGTTTTGATTTTGGCAGCCACCTACCTGCTCGGGCTGATCATCGACGCCCTCGCTCCCACGTTTAGCGGACAGCGTAGTCAGATTCAGGGGCTCAAGCTGGCGGTGTACTCGAGCACAGCGGCCTGGATAGCCGGATTCTTTCATCTACTTCCGGGCCTGCGTTTTCTCCTCATCCTGGGTCTCTACAGTGTCTATCTCCTGTACCTCGGTATTCCCGTGCTGATGAAAACGCCGCCTCACAAGACGATAGCTTATACCGCTGTTGTCGTCGTTGCCGCGATTGTGCTGTTCGTCGTGAATGGCTTCGTGGCTGGTCACTTCGTGGCGGTGCCGACTGCCGGCTGGACAGTTCCCTGATTCGTAAATTTCGGTCCGCCTCTTGCACAAAGGGACGCGGATCACAGCCCTGCGTCCGGGGTGCGCTGTACCGTAGGCGCTCTCCCCGGTGCTAAGCCGGTCAAATAACGCAAGATCCGGCGATGGAACAGGAACCAAGAGGACGTCCTATGACACGGCACTCGGCTTTTGCTTCGCTGGCTCAGCCACGCTCCCTGCTGATCGGTATCGCTTTGGCGATCGGTCTGTTCAGCTGCGCCCGAAACCCGGTGACCGGAAAGAGCGAGCTGTCGCTGGTCTCGGAGTCTCAGGAAATCCAGATGGGACAACAGGCGGCGCAGCAGGTCAACCAAAGCATCGGTTTGTATAACGATTCCAAGGTTCAGTCCTACGTGGCGAATCTCGGAAAACGCATGGCAGCTCAGTCCGAGCGCCCCAACCTGCCATGGGAGTTCCACGTTGTCGATGACGCCGCGGTCAACGCCTTCGCCCTTCCGGGCGGCTTCATCTACATCACGCGGGGCCTCATGACATCCATCAATGATGAGGCAGAGCTCGCCAGCGTAATCGGGCACGAGATCGCGCATGTTACCCACCGGCACTCGGTGCAACAGATCAGCAAGGCTCAGCTGGCTCAGCTAGGGCTTGGCATCGGGAGCATTTTGTCATCGGACATCGCCCGTTTCGGCCAGCTCGCCAGTGCTGGTTTGAGCGTCCTCTTCCTCAAGTATGGACGAGACGCCGAGAACCAGGCCGACCAGTCGGGTTTCCGCTATGCTCTGAACCAGAACTACGATGTGCGGGAGATGACCGACGTCTTCCAGACCCTGAATCGGATCAGCGAGGCGAGCGGAGGCGGCAAGCTGCCGGAGTGGCTATCAACTCACCCCAATCCCGAAAACCGGATCGAGCACATCGAGGAGATCCTCGACACCCTGCAGCGCAGCCCGGGTAATATCGTAAACCGGGAGCAGTACCTTCAGTACCTGCAGGGCATGCCCTACGGAGAGGATCCCCGGCAGGGATACTTCGAAGGAACGCACTTCTACCACCCCGGGATGAAATTTCAGCTCACGTTTCCCGAGGGCTGGCAGGTACAGAATACCGCGCAGGCGGTCGCAGGTATGAGCCCCAACCAGGATGCCATTGTCCAGCTGGCGCTGGCTGGACAGGCTTCCCCCCAGCAGGCCGCACAGCAGTTCCTCTCGCAGCAAGGTGTGCAAGCGGGTCAGGGCTCCACCTCGAGCATCAATGGTCTGCCTGCTGCCTCGAGCTACTTTCAGGCTCAGACCGAACAGGGGACCATTCAGGGCATCGTCTCTTTCATCTCCTATGGAGGGCAGACGTTCGGCCTTATGGGGTACACCCCTGCCGGAAAATTGAGCTCCTACGATCCCGTCTTTCAGAGCACGATTCGGAGCTTCGATCAGCTGCGGGACCGGTCAAAGCTCGACGTCAAACCGGCTCGGGTCGAGCTGGTTAAGCTTGATCAACAGATGACGCTGGAGCAGTTCAACAGCCGCTATCCATCGAATGTTTCGATCCAGGAGCTTGCGATCATCAACGATCTGGAAGATTCGGGAGCGGCGCTTCAGGCGGGTAGAGTAGTCAAACGGGTCGTGGGCGGGCTTCGTCAGCAAGGGTCATGATCCGGCGAAAGATGTCATACCACATCGGGCGGGTCAGCCGCCCGGTGTTGGTATTCTGACGGCTGGGATGATAGGACGAGATTAGTCGGGTCCGGTCGGGAAGAATGGTCTCTGCACCATGCTGGAATACGGGTCGGGCACGGGGTCCGAGGCGGCTCCACCAGCCCGAAGCCTGGAGCCAGCTTTCCCAGCCGATTCTACCCAGCGTCAGCACTACCGCGACATTCCTCAGACCTTCCAATTCGGCCTGCAGATACTGCCGGCACAGCGCCAGCTCCTCGCGCGACGGGCGATTATCCGGCGGGGCACACCGTGCCGCCGCCGTGATATAGCAGTCGGTCAGCACCATACCATCGTCCAGAGATCGCGAAATGGGCTGGCTTGCCCACCCGAAGCGGTGGAGCGCGTCGTACAGCCAATCACCACTAGAGTCTCCGGTAAACACTCGCCCGGTTCGATTTCCGCCATGCGCCGCGGGCGCCAGACCCACGATGAGCAGGCGCGCGTCCGGATCTCCAAAACCAGGGACCGGCCGGCCCCAATACTCCTGCCCGGCGAATTCCCGCTTGCGCCGCCA
>DASPKB010000479.1:0-4592 GCA_035628315.1 Gemmatimonadales bacterium
TCCTGCTCCGAGAGGGTCCGCTCGAAAATGGCGTCGTTGGCCGCCCGAATGGCCGTACGGACCCGCTCGCCGGCTTCTTCGTCGCTGAGCCCCCGGAGCGATCCGATGGCCTGCGAGGTAATCCGCACCGCCATCTCACTCGCAACCTCGCCGGCGGCGTGGCCCCCCATCCCATCAGCCACAATGAAGATGCCGTGCTCGGCCAGCATCAGGTAATTGTCCTCATTGCCCGAGCGGACAATGCCGACGTCGGTACGAGCGGCGCAGGTGAAGTGCACGGGACTCCGTTAGGAGTTAATGACCAGGAAAATCAGAATCAGCACCAGTATGACCAGTCCAACTACGCTCAGCGTTGAAGGACTCTTGGGCCGGGGCGGGGACACGTGGATCGGCCGGCGCGGTGCGGCCCTCGGCCGTGGAACCTCGGGAATTGGGTCGGCTGGTGCCGCGGGCTCCGGACGCCTTGGTTGGGCGGGCGAGGGCCGGGAGGCTTCGGGGTCGAGCCGCGGCATCATCCGGGTGCTCTCCGGCCGCTCCGGAACAACCGTTTCGTCGAGCGGCTCAAAGAGCGCCGCCACATCCCCGAATTTGAGTGTGGTGCCGGGCCCGAGGGCAACCTCTCCGGTAAGCCGCTCGCCTTCGACGAAGGTGCCGTTGGTGGACCCGAGGTCCGTCAGGACCCAGATCGAGTCCCTCCGCTGCAGCTTGGCGTGCATGGTGCTGACGCTGGGATCGGCAATGACTACATCGTTGTAGTCACCCCGTCCTATGTTCACGACCGGAACCTTGATCGGCAGCCGACGGCCCTTGAGCTCGCCGCTACGGAACAGGAATGAGGCCAGGGGTGCCGCTGCTGGAGAGGGCGGCGTATCTCGCCGCTCCAGCTCCGAGCCACCCGGAATCGGTATGCCGAGCATGGTATCGGAGAGCCGCTGGGATGCACCTGGCGCGGGAGCTGCCTCGTCCTGAGCCTGGTCGGGCGGCGCAGAGGCGGGCGCGCTTCCAGCATCAGCATAGAAGCGAAACTCATCATTGCCGATCCGGATGACGTCCGCCCGGGCCAGCACATGCCGCTTGCCGATCCTCTCACCGTTTACGTAGGTCCCGTTCACGCTCATATCCAGCAGCACGTATCCGTCGGGCTCCGACCGAATCTCCGCATGGTGACGCGACACGTCCTGTCCCGTCACCACCACGCTGGCACTGGCATCCCGCCCGATGCTGAGCGGACCCGATCCAACCGTATATTCGCGTCCGTCAGTCAGGCAGACCAATCGGCCACCGGTTCTGCCCGCAGCGGGTTTTGCGCTCTTGGGTGGAACCAGGTCGGCAAACGCCCCCGAGTCGAACAGCTGCGTGCTACCCGCCCGGGTGGAGTCCACCACTCTGAGCTCGTGACTGCCGATCGCGATCTTGTCTCCATGCAGGAGCGGAGTTGGTTCCGCACCGAGCCGAACTCCGTTCACCTTCACCTCGGCATCGGCACCCGCCACCCGTATGGCCGCCAGCCCGGGCTGGGTGGCTTCGACAAGGGCATGCCGAGGCTGGACTCCCTCCCCTTCGAGCACTACCCGGTTGTCCGCTGCCGACCCTATGGCTATCTCACCGGCGGCAATGGCATACCGCTCGCCGCCGATTTCGAGGTGGATCATCGATTGATCCCGAGGAGAAAGTCGAACGGAGAAACGTATCCGCCGGTTTGTAACGAGACAAGCATGACGCCGGCCACCTGGGCCGGCAACCTCATGCGATCTTGCGGTCTTCCTGGCCGCGGAGCTGCAGCTGGTACAGTCGCTGGTACAGCCCTCCCAGTGCCAGCAGATCGCGGTGACTTCCACGTTCCCGAATTTCCCCGTGCTGAAGCACCAGGATCTCATCGGCATGCAGGATCGTGCTGAGCCGGTGGGCTACCACGATGCTGGTCCTGCCCTGCATCAGCTCGGCGATGGCATGCTGGATCTGTCCTTCCGCCTGCGCATCGACCGAGCTGGTGGCCTCATCCAGCACCAGAATAGTCGGGTCGAGTGCCAGGGCCCGGGCAAAGCTCAGCAGCTGGCGTTCTCCCACGCTCAGGCTGCGCCCTCGTTCGCCCAACCGGTGGCCGTAACCCGCCGGCAGCCGCTCGATAAACCGATCTGCGCCCACTCGTGCAGCCGCCCTCCGTGCGGCATCAGGCGTGACCGGAGCATCCAGGGTGAGATTGTGCATGATGTCACCCACGAACAGGAAGAGGTCCTGTTGTACGAAGCCGATCAGGGACCTCAGGTCCGCCGTGGTGAGATCCCGGATATCCACGCCATCGACCAGGATGCGTCCGCGGGTGGGATCGTAGAAACGGAGCAGAAGGTTGACGATCGTAGTCTTGCCCGCCCCGGTGTGGCCCACCAGAGCTACAGTGCGCCCCGGGGATGCGGTAAAAGAGACATCCCGCAACACCCAGGGACCGCTCTCATTGTAGCGGAACCAGACTCGCTCGAAGCGCACCTCCCCTCTGGCCGGCCGCGGCAAGGAGACCGGATGCACCGGCTCCTGTACCTCTACCGGCTGGTCCAGCAACGCGAACACCCGCTCGGATGAGGCCATCGCGCTTTGCAGCAGGTTGAACTTCTCGGACAGGTCCTGCAGCGGCTGGAAAAACCGCCGGGTAAGCTGGATGAAGGCAGCCAGCACACCAACCGTCAGGCTCCCGCTCAAGGTCCTCAGTCCTCCGTAGTAGAGCAGCAGCGCCATGGCGATTGCTGTCAGCACTTCCACAACCGGGAAGAACACGGCGTAGATCGTGATGGACCGGAGGTGCGCCTGCAGGTGCTCGCGATTCAATTCCGCGAACCGGTCCGCTGAATCCTGTTCCCGGCCGAAGAGCTGTACCACCCGCATTCCAGAAAGCCGCTCCTGAAGAAACGAGTTCAGCCGCGCGAGCCGGATGCGGATGTCACGAAAGGCTTGCCGCACTCGCCGTCGAAAAACGGAGGCGGTGAGCCAAACCAACGGGATGACCGAGAACGTCACCAGAGCCAGACGCCAATCCACCAGGAGCATCATGGTCATGATGGCCAGCAAGGTGAACACGTCTCCAAATACCGTGACCACGCCGGAGGAGAACAGCTCGTTCAGGGTCTCCACATCCGAGGTCACCCGGGTCATCAGCCGCCCCACAGGGTTTCTGTCGAAGTAGCTGATGCTGAGCCGCTGAAGATGACGGAAGATCTGCATCCTGAGGTCGTACATGACCCGCTGGCCGATGTACGCGGTGAGCAGCGTCTGGCCATACTCCACAAAGAAATCGAGCACCAGAGCCGCCAGAAACAGTGCAGCCAGCGTCCCCAGCAACCCGATATCCCGCTCGGGAATAGCCACGTCGAGCGCACGCTGGGTCAGCACCGGCCCCACCAGGGCGAGGCCCGCACCGGCCAGCAGCAGAAGCACTGCAACCGCGGTCAGCCCCCGATACGGCCGGATATAAACCAGCAGCCGCCGGAGCAAGGCCGCGTCGTATCCTCGCTCGAGTGCCTCGTCCTGCTCGGTCATGCTCGCTCTCCTGCGGCCTCCACCAGCGGAGACTCCTCCACGCCTCGAAGGCCTCGCCGGACCCAGCCCGAGAACACCAGAAATCCGAGAGCAATGGTGAAATAGCTCAAGGTCAGGCGCCAGAGCAGAATGTAGATCGGGGTGAGCTCGCGAGGCACGTACGAGGACATCACTGCAGCCGAGAGCACTTCTCCCACGCCGGAAGCGCCCGGGGTGGGAGCAAAGTACAACAGAAACATGACCAGGGTCTGGACCAGCAGAATGTCAACGAAGTTCGTCTGGATTCCGAGAGCGCGAAGCGCGACGTAGCCCGCCAGCAGCTTGTTCGCATGCGAGGGGCCGGACAGCAGGGTTGCCCAGAACAGCGCCAGCCAGCCTCGCGGGCTGTTGAATGCTACTACGCTCTCATGGGCCTGATCGATGCCGGTCTGGAGCTTCTCCAGCCGGTCCGCCACCCGGCGGCTGCGGCGTCCGATGGCCACAGCCATGCGCTGGATGAAATCCCGCACCAGCCTGGGGAAAAACAGGACAATGGCCATGAGCAGGCCGATGGCCGCAACGATTGTCAGACTTCCGAGAAACAGGTCAAAGAGCGAGAGGCCGAGGATGTTGCCGCGTTGTCCCAGCGAGCGGCCGGCGCCGAACACCACGGCGAGCGGTCCGGCGATTGCGAAGAACAGAATGGTGGCGACGAAGCTCATGAACGTCGAAGTGACCGCGACCGGTAGCGGGATCCCATAGCGCCGCATCGTGTACATGGTCATCGGACCGGCGCCCGAGTTGAGCGGGGTAACATAGGCGGCCCACGCCCCCATGCCGCCGGCCAGAATCATCGCTTTCATCGGTGGCCGGGGATACACGTGCCGCGCCACAATCCACAGCCGAAGCCCACCGCCAATCCAGTCCATCGATGCCAAGCCGAGCCCGGCGAGAACCCAGATCCAGTGCAGGCGGCCGACGGCAGCCAGAAACGCGGGAACGTCATTTCCATAAAGGAGAGTGACTCCGAAGCCGGCGAGCGATGCGAGCGCGAAAATTTCGAAACCGCGCCGCAGCAGCTTGGG
>DASPKB010000480.1:0-3490 GCA_035628315.1 Gemmatimonadales bacterium
CCAACTTTCTCGAGTACCTTGGTGCCTTCGGTGGAAAGATTCTCGAAGGCGGCAAAGTGGTGGTCAATTCGGAGGCGGGACGGCAGGCGCTCACCGAAATGCGGAACGAGATCTACCGGGACGGGATCGTACCCTCGGCGGTCCTCACCTGGCATGAGGAAGAGAGCCGGTTTGCGTTTCAGAACGGTGAGGCGGTCTTCATGCGAAATTGGCCCTACGCTGTGGGTCTAATGCAGGATAGCTCGCAGTCGCGGGTGGCAGGGAAGTTCAGCGTGGCGCCAATGCCTGCCGGCCCAGGAGGCAGGCCTACAGCGGCCCTCGGCGGAGCGCAGCTGGCAATCAACCGACGAACCGAAAATCCGGCGGCCGCCTGGGCCGTCATCGATTATTTAACCCGGCCGGAGCAGATGCGGGAGCGGGCCCGGGTGGTTGGGCAGTTTCCCTCGCGGATGACGTTGTACGAAGGATCCCAACTCAGCGCCGAGCTGCGCATTGCGCCGGCCACCGCGCGCCGAGTCATCGAGTATGCCGTCCCCCGGCCGGTGACGCCGGTATACAACCAGATTTCGGAGATACTCCAGATTCATCTGCATCGCGCCTTGACCCGCCAGACAACACCTGAGGCGGCGCTGGCACGGGCCCAAACCGAGATGCAGCGGCTGCTCAACCGGGTGGGTCTCGGGACGGGAGCCCCCACTGCGCTCCGCTGATGCGGTTCGGGGCGTCGAGGCTCGCGAGTCTCGGCTGGCCTGGTCGCTGGTTGCGCCGGCACTCCTCACCATCCTTCTCGTTGCACTTTTTCCGCTGGTCTGGACCTTCTGGGAGTCGCTGCACCTCCATGACCTGAGGATGCCCTGGCTGGGCCGGCCTTTCGTCGGGCTGAGCAACTACCTCGATGCGCTGGGTGACCCTCGATTTCGGGGTGCGCTTTATCACACGCTCTTCTTCGCCATCACCAGTGTTAGCCTCGAGCTGGTAATCGGCCTCGGGCTGGCACTCGCTCTTAATCGGGCATTTCGGGGCAGGGGACTGGTGCGTGCCTCGGTCCTGATTCCCTGGGCCATTCCGACCGTTGTCTCCGCACTGCTGTGGCGTTTCATGTTCGAGGGACAAACCGGCATTGTTAACGCCGCGCTCATCGACCTCGGCCTAATGAGCGAGCCGATCGTCTGGTTCATCCAGCCCGAAACGGCGTGGGTCCCGGTAATCCTGGCGGATGTCTGGAAGACCACACCATTCGTGGCATTGCTGCTCCTGGCGGGTTTGCAGAACATTGACTCGTCTCTCTACGAAGCGGCACGGATCGATGGCGCGTCGGCCTGGCGCCAATTCCGCCATGTGACCCTGCCGCTTTTGAAGCCGGCTATTCTGGTGGCGCTGATCTTCCGGACCCTCGACGCGTTCCGGGTATTCGACCTGATTTACGCGCTTACCGGCGGGGGACCGGGCACCTCCACGGAACCCATTGCGCTCTACACCTTCAACGCGCTGCTCCAGAACCTCCAGTTCGGCTACGGATCGGCGCTTTCGGTCATTGTCTTCCTGATCACGTTCGGCCTGGCAATGGTATACATCAGATTTTTGGGGGCCGACCTGACAGGATCACGCCGATGAATCGGCGAAAGCTGGGGCCGGCGATTGCCCTCAGCCTGCTGGTCCTCGCCAGTGCGCTGCCGTTTTACTGGGCCGTGTTGGCCTCGTTTACACCTGAGGCCCGGCTATTTGAAGGTCCCTCGCTGATTCCCGGTGAGCTGGTGCTGGAGCACTACCGCGCCCTGTTCACCCAGCGGAATTTCTGGATTCCCATTCGGAACTCACTCATTGTGGCGGGCACAACCACCGCCTTTTGCGTTGCGGTAGGGGCGCTTTGCGCCTACGCTCTGGCACGGCTGGAGTTCCGTGGCAAGCTGCCATTGCTCGGCTTCATTCTGGCCGTGGGTATGTTCCCGCAGATTTCGGTGGTTTCACCGCTCTACATGCTGCTCCGGTCGCTGGGCCTGATCAACACGTATCCGGGTCTGATTCTGCCTTATCTCACGTTCGCGATGCCGCTCACAGTCTGGCTGCTGGTCGGCTTCTTTCGCCAGTTGCCGGCGGAGCTCGAGGAGGCGGCAATGGTGGACGGCGCGAGCCGGCTCCGCGCGTTTGGCGAAGTGATTGTTCCCCTGGCCTTACCTGGACTCGCCACGACCGCGATTCTCACGTTTGTGTACAGCTGGAACGAATTCCTGTTTGCGCTTTCGTTCACATTGGGGCCCGAGCGGCAGACTGTCCCGGTTGCCATTGCACTGTTCCGGGGCATGTACCAGGTGCCCTGGGGCCAGATCCTTGCCGCAGCAGTGATCGCCACCTTGCCGGTGACGCTCCTGGTGCTCGCGTTTCAGCGGCGTATCGTGCAGGGGCTCACGGCCGGGGCGGTCAAGGGATAGCCATGGCATCAGTCCGGCTGGAAGGCGTGCAGAAGACCTACCCCAACGGCCACGTTGCGGCGAAGGGGCTGGATCTGAACATCGAAGACGGCGAGTTCATGGTGCTCGTCGGTCCGTCGGGCTGTGGCAAGAGTACAGCGCTCAGGATGGTGGCCGGACTGGAGACGCCGACTGGAGGCCGAATTCTGATCGGAGACCGCGACGTCACGACCGTGCCCCCGCAGGACCGCGATATTGCGATGGTTTTCCAGACCTACGCGCTCTACCCGCATATGACGGTGCGGGAAAACCTCGCCTTCGGTCTACGAATGCGAGGAGCCGGCCGGTCGGCGATCGACGAGCGGGTTACCGAAGCGGCACGGGCATTGGCGCTCGACGCGGTGCTCGATCGCAAGCCGGCCCAGCTCTCGGGCGGTCAACGCCAGCGGGTGGCCCTGGGGCGGGCCATTGTGCGCGAGCCGAAGGTGTTCCTCTTTGACGAGCCGCTCTCCAACCTGGACGCTAAACTGCGGGTCGAAACCCGGGCGGAGCTGGCTCGGCTTCACCGAAGACTGAGGGCCACGATCATCTATGTCACTCATGACCAGGAAGAAGCCATGACCCTGGGAAGCCGGGTGGCGGTGATGCGCGACGGGCTGCTGCAGCAGGTGGCGCCACCTATGGAGATGTATCGCCGGCCGGCCAACCGCTTTGTCGCTGAATTCGTGGGATCTCCGGCCATGAACTTCCTTCCGGACGAAACTCTGAACGCGACGGATCCAGGCACCCGAAATAGGACATTGGGAGTTCGGCCCCACGATGTGACGCTGGTGCCTCCGGGTTCTGGCAACCTCGACGCGCTGGTAGATGTGGTGGAGCCGCGGGGCAGCGAGTTACTGGTCTATCTCCGCCTGGGCAGCAATGGGGGAGGCCCCGAGATTAGGGCGATCGTTCCCCCGGAAACGATCGTCGAGGCGGACAAGGTGGTTGGAGTTCGGCTGGACCCGGCGAGACTTCACTGGTTTGATCAGGACAGCGGTAAAAGACTGTGATCTACTCCGTTCAGTGCGCCAGCATCGATA
>DASPKB010000481.1:0-6471 GCA_035628315.1 Gemmatimonadales bacterium
TGCCAGTATCTCCGCCGCCTCGCGCAGCCTTTCCACCTCGGGAGCGAGCGCCTCCTCAGCCGGAGTTCGAGTTCCCAGGCGCGCCCAACCTTTCCACGTATCCGCAGCGTCCCGGAACCGGCCCAGCGCAGCCTGACACACTCCGAACAGCCGCCGCGCCTCCGGCAGCAGCGGGTCGGTGCGGAGGATCTCCTGCACCAGCGATGCGGCGCCCGAGAAATCCTTTCGGGCAAGTGCCTGTCGCACCGGCTCCAGCGCCCCAGTATGCTCGCGTCCGTTTTCGCCGGCGCCCCCGTGGTCCAGCACGACTACCCCGGCAGCCGCAAGCGAATAAATCGTCCGCGCAATATCGAACTCGGATCGGCTGAGCGTGTCTGCCAGCGCATGCAGATCGCGCTGCCCGTCTACAGCGGCGAGCACCTCCCACTCGAGGGGCGCCAGGTCGAGCTTGCCGTTAGCCGTTGTCTCGGGCGGAGGCAAACGGGGCACCACTCGGAGGTGCGGTACCTTGTCCTCCATTCTGGACCACTCATCCAATCGCCGGGCCGACTCCATCAGCAGGCCCTCGGTCGGAATTCGGACCGGCGCTTCTACCAAAGCCTCGCTCTCGGCCCCTTCCTCGAACCGAAAGTGGCCCTCGGTCCAGCCGAGCAGGTCGAGAATGGTTTCTTCCATCTGGACCTTGAGCTGCCGCTCCAGCTCTCGCCGCGAGATCGCACCAATGGCTACGAGAATGTCACCCAGGCGGCGGGAGTCTCCCTTTTCCTGGAGTGCCAGCGCCCGGTCCAGATCTTTAGCCGAAATCTTGCTCAACCGTACCAGGCGAGCGCCGAACCGCTGCGGGTTCTTCCCCAGGTTAGCGGCAACTACTCCGCCCCGGTCGAAAGAAATTGAGGCGGCGGTCTGCCGGAGCTCGGAGGTAACCCGCAGGACGCCCGTCTTCCGCCCCAGGTCGAGCAGCTGGAACACGTCCTGGATGTGGAACTCCTTGAGCGGTCCCTCGAGAGCCATGGCTCAGCCTGCCCGGGCAAAAATGTGCTGAAGATCCCGGGCAGAGCGGGCTCTGCTCCGGGCTTCGGTTGCGAACGGCCCTTCGGGCTCCAGCTGGATCACTCGCTCCCAGACCTGAACCGCCTGATCGAACTGCCGCTGCCGGGCGAAACCGGTACCCTGGTGATAGAGCGCCGCCGGATGGTCCGGATCGAACCGAAGCACCCGCGCAAAGGCTTCCAGGGCCTGGACGGTCCGGCCGTCCTCGAGGAGAGCCCGTCCCAGCGCCGTCAGCGCCTCCAGCTCGTAAGGATCGGCTTCCAGGAGCTGAACCAATACCGGTATGGCGGCACGGGGAGATTCTGTCCTTCGGAGCAGGTCGGCGAGTGCCAGGGCGGCGGGCCCATAGGTAGGCAGTAGATCCAGTGCCTTCTCGTAGGCACTGCGGGCGGCCGCCCATTCGTGGTGCTCCTCCTGCAAGGCTCCGAGCTCGCACCAGACCCGAACCAGCGAAGGATCGAGCTCCAGCGCCGTATGAAACGCCTTCAATGCCCCAGAGCGCTCGCCCATGAGTACGCAAGCCTGGGCCTGGAGATGGAACAGCTCCGGCACATGAGGAGCCAGGCGCAATGCCTCCCGGGCGGCTTCGAGTGCACCGGCAGCATCGCCCAGTGCGAGCCGCACCCGAGCCTGGGCGGCAAGTACGTCAGGATCGTTCGTTTCCCGGGAGCTAAGCTCATCGGCGAGGGGCGAGGCTTCAGCGGGTCGTTTCAAGGCCAGGAGGGCACGGATCTCACCGAGAATGGCATTGGAGTCGCGAGGTGAAGCGGAGCGCGCCTCCCTATACCGTTCCAGTGCTTCCCCGTAGAACCCGCGCTTGGCAAAGATGTCGCCCATCATCACGGCCGTAGCGGCCGTGGGCGCACCGCGGGCAAGCGCCCGGTTCAGCTCGTTGGAGGCCTGCTCCAGCAACCCTCGGGCGATGTAATCCGACGCCAGCGCCAGCGACTCTTCGGCGGCACCTGCCGGCGGCTGCGCGACCGAGGGAGCCAACTCCTCGAACAGCCGATCGAGCACCGGCGTGTCGAAGCTGAACTCAGCACCGAGCTGCTCACCGCTGACGTCGGCGGTCAGCTCCGGCGCAATCGCGATAGTTGGATCTTCGTACTGAAGGTCGATCGCAAGGGCGAACTTCTGAGGTACGTAGAGCGGTTCGAGCTCCAGGGCTCGGCGGGTTTCACGCAGCGCCCCATCGAAGTCTCCCAACTGACTCAGGACGAAGCTGAGGTTATAGTGCGCGGCTGCGAAGTCGGGAGCGATATCGACCGCGCGGCCGAACGCGTTGCGAGCGTCCTCGAACCTCTTGAGCTCCACCAGAACGAGACCGACGCCGTTCCAACCAATGGCAGTGCCCGGCTGCTCTGCCAGCGCGCGCTGGTACTCTTCCAGCGCGGCCTTGTGCTGGCGGCGCTGGAGCAGCAGGAGCGCCAGGTTGAGCCGTGCGGTCAGCAGCGGCTGCGCTCCGCCGAGGGCCTGACGAAACGCGGCCGTGGCGGCATCACCGGACGGGTCGCTCGCGTGAATTACACCGAGGTTGTTCCAAGCCAGCTGGTATGCCCCATCAATGGAAACAGCCTTCTCGTATGAGGCGATCGCGTCGGCTCGCCGTCCCAGCTGGTGCAGGCAAACGCCGCGCTCGTTCCACAGCTTGGGGGAGTCGGGGAACTCCTGCACCAGCGCGTCGTAGAGCTCTAACGCCGTAACCAGATCGCGACGGAGGATGTGCACCTCGGCGATGGCCTGAAGGCTGAGCCGGCGGTCCTCTCCGGCTTCGAGCGCCAACTGGTATTCGCGAATGGCGTCCTCGTAGTGGCCCTGCTGCCGGAGCGCCAGACCGAGGTTGTAGTGAGCCAGTAGTGCACCGGGGACCGACTGCGGCGAAGCATGTGCGGGTGGATGCGACGAGGTGTCGGGCCGTCCATCGCCACCGCGGTGGACCCCCTCCCCCCCGATCCGCTTCCCGGTTTCGCCCCGCTGAAGCGAAAGATTCGCCTGCGCCCTGCCGAGCATCGGATTCAGCTCGATCGCCCGCTTGGTGGCGGCACGCGCCGCCTCGTGCTGGCCCAGGTCACCGTAGACGAAGGCGAGCAGGTAATGGGCTTCGGCGTAGTCCGGGTTGCGGGCCACCGCCTCCTTCAGGGCGACCAGCGCCAGTTCGGTGAGTCCCCGGTTGTAGAGCACCTCCCCCCGATAGAACCGGGCCACCGGATTGTCGGGCTCCTGATCGCAGGCTCTTGCCAACCAGTCGCTGGCTGCGTCCAGCCGGCCGCGGCCCTTTTCCGCGAGGCCCAGCTGCAGCATCGCGGGCACGTCTTTGGGGAATTTTGCCAGCAGGGCCTCGAACTGCGCGGCCGCCTCTTCATGGCGGCCGAGCATGGCGTAAGCTCGGCCCAGCTCCCAGCGAGGCTCCCGCTCGTTCGGATTTCGAGCCGCCCGCGACTTCAGCTCTTCGATGCGGGCGTCGTAGTGACCACTGTCGCGATAGGCAATCTCCAGATTGGCCTGGGCCACCTGCATCTTTGGGTCGAGCTCGAGGGCGCGGGCAAACTCCGTTATCGCCTCGTCGACCAGGCCCTTTTGGTAATAGAGTACGCCGAGGTTGTTATGGGCCCCTGCGTCGGAGGGGTCGATGCGCCGGGCGAAGGAGCGGAGGACGGTGAGATCGCGCTCCGAGAGCGCGGGCGCCGGCATTTCTAGGGAAGGCGAATGGCGTCGAAGATGGCGCGCAAGGACGAGATGTCGGGCAGCAGGAGGAAGTGGCCTCCCAGCGGATCGGTTGAGCCTTCTACCCGGAAGGTGGTCTCCACGCAGAAGGCGTAGTCACGGTCGTGCCCGAAGTTCACCTGCGCGGTGGTGAGCACTGCTCCGCTGAGGTCGATCACGAGGCTGGGCACCGAAGGCACCAGCATCATGCCCATGAAGTCGCTGAGAGCGTTGAGATAGGCACTCGCGAGTATGTTGCCGGCCTCTTTCAATCCCGACTGTTCCATCGGACCCAGGTTTGCGGTGCCGCCCGGCGGACGACGGAACAGGAAGTCGCAGAGGTTGTGGGCTGCCCGCTGCGGAAACACCACCATGGCGCGACCGGTCAGGTCACCCATCATGTGCATCAGCACCGCGGCGACTACCGCATCGGGAGGGCCGATCAGATCGCAGGCCTCTTCGAGCGGACGCACGTACACCCGGGGAACCGTGATCATGATGGTCTTATTGGTCATCCCTGATAGAGCCGTGGCCGCGTGTCCGGCACCGATGTTGGCCACTTCGCGGATGGCATCGAGCTGCGACTCCTTCAGGTCACGGACGTCTTCCATAAGTCCCCTCCTACAGGAGCGCCGCAGCGTCCAGGATTAAGGCCGGCGCACCATCTGCGAGAATCGTCGCACCACCAACGAACGACGGAAGCCCTCGCGGCGCGTCGAACGGCTCCACCACGATGTCCTGCTGGCCCACCAGCGCATCGACTACCAGCGCTGCCCGGCGTTCCCCGACCTCCAGAATCACGGTAGGGCGCCGTCCATTGCGGCTGGCTGCACGGGTCGCGACCAGCTCCCGCAGGTGCACGGTAGGAATGACCTGATCCCGAACCACTAGCGCTTCCCGATCCCGCACCGCCGTGACCGCGCTGCGGTCGAACTCGACCGTTTCCGCCACGTACACCAGCGGCACGGCGTAGCGTTCGCCGCCTGCCTCCGTGAGTAGTGCACGGACGATTGCAAGGGTGAGCGGCACCCGGATCACGAACGTTGTGCCCTGCCCCAGCTCGCTTCGCAGCTCGAGAGTTCCTCCCAAGGCCCGCACCCGCGTCATGGCCACGTCCACCCCCACACCTCGGCCCGATACTCCACTGACCTGGTTTGCGGTGCTGAACCCCGGCCGGGCGAGAACCCGAACCAGAAGATCGTCGCTCAGAGCATCGGCGTCGGGCGCAGCGCCCTCCCGGCGCGCCTTCTCAAGGACCCTCTCCCGATCGATACCGCGGCCGTCGTCGGTCACCCGGATAGCTACGGTGTTCCGTTCCCGTACTGCGGACAGAAGGATCCGGCCATTGGCAGACTTACCCGCAGCAATCCGCTCCGACGGCGTTTCGATTCCATGGTCGGCCGCGTTGCGGATCAGATGGACCAGCGGCTCACCGATCTCATCCAGAATCGACCGGTCCAGCTCGATATCCTCACCTTCCATGTCGAAGCGGATCTGCTTGCCGAGATCCTGAGACAGGTCCCGTACCAGTCGGGGAAATCGCTCGAACACTTCACCCACCGGCGTCATGCGCGCGGCCAGCACCTCCGCCTGCATGGACGAAACCAGCCGGGCAATACGCTCACTGACCTCCAGCAGTGCCGGGTTCCCGGAGTCCAGGGATAGCGCCCCAAGCCTGTTCTTGGCCACAACCAGCTCTCCTACCTGCTTCATCAGCAAGTCGAGACGGCGGAGGTCGACCCGGATCTGCCGGGTGGCTGCGGGAGCCTGACTTGCCGGGGCGGGAGCCTCGAACCGCACTGACTCCACATCCCCTACTCCGAGCAGCGCGGAAGTAATCTCCGATTCGGTGGCCCGGGTCTGAAGCCGGAACGAGAAACGACCCTCGAAATCATCTCTCTCGAGTTCCGCCAGCGGTGGCCGGATCGAGCTCAGGGAACCCAGTGCCTCGGCCCGGCGGAGCACCAGGGCTGCGCGAGCGCCTCGCATCACCGCACCGGAACGAATGCACACCTGCAGTGCATGCACCCGCGGAGCATCGGAGGCTCGGCGGGCCGGAGTGGGTTCCGGTGCTTTGACCTCTGGCAAGCTCCCCTCGCCGGCGACCCGGTCGAGCTCGGCAACGAGGGCAGCGTCCAATACGTCCTCAGTCCCAGCAGCGGCGGCTTCGACCGCTTTGCCGAGCGCATCGATCGCCTTGAACAAAACCTGAAATACGGCTGGGCTGACCTGGAGCCGCTCCTGACGCAATGCGTCCAGCAGATTCTCGGTGCTATGAGCCAGCTGGGCCACCGCGGCGTAGCCCATCGTGGCAGCCATTCCCTTGATCGTATGGATGGCGCGAAATAACCGATCAACCGGCTCGGTCGCTGCCGGCTCGCTCTCCCAAGCCAGAAGCGAGCTGTTGCAGGCCTTGAGGTGCTCGCGGCTCTCGGTGAGAAAGAGAGCGGCGTATTTGGAAAGGTCCATGGATTACGCCAGGACGCGCTGAACCGCCTCGAGAACCCGGGATGGCTGGAATGGCTTGACTACAAAATCCTTGGCACCCGCCTGGATAGCTTCGACCACGAGAGCCTGCTGTCCCATCGCACTGCACATGAGAATCTTGGCCTCTGGATCGGCCTTGCAGATTTCCCGGACGGCCTCGATGCCGCCCATATCGGGCATCACGATATCCATGGTCACGAGATCGGGCTTCAGCTCCCGATACTTGGCGAC
>DASPKB010000482.1:0-2266 GCA_035628315.1 Gemmatimonadales bacterium
TGGGCCTTGTGGACGTCGCCACCGGCAGGATTACTCGGGCACCCGGGAGTCAGGGGGCTCGTCAGGTGAATCCGCAATGGGCGCCCGATGGCAGAAGCCTGTACTATCTCTCCGATCCGGACGGGATCACCAACGTCTATCGCCTGGACTTGGCTTCCGGCCAAACCGCTCAGGTTACAGACCTATTCACCGGGGTAAGTGGAATCACCGAGACTAGCCCTGCGCTTTCCGTCGCGCAGAGGTCGGGACGCTTGATGTACAGCGTATTCCGGTCGAATGGGTACGATCTCTATGGACTCGACAACCCTGCAGCGGTCCCGGTGGAGCAGACTACGGCCTACCAGCCTTATGCCGGCAATGCGACGCCGGCCGCAGTTCTTCCGCCCGTACAGCGATCAAGGCAGACTCTTGCTCCGCTCCTGGAGGATCCGCTGCAGGGACTTCCCACCACGACTGAGTTCGCGGTGCGGCCTTACCGTCCGGGGCTCTCGCTCACCTACGTCGGAAGGCCTTCGCTGGCGGTCGGCGCCAGTCAGTTCGGCACCTATGTGGGTGGCGGCGCCTCTCTGTACTTCAGCGATCTCCTGGGCGACCACAACCTGGTTACGGGCCTGAACGTGCAGGGAAGCCTGAAAGACGTGAACGCCCTCGTCGGTTACCAAAACCTGCGAAGCCGCCTCAACTGGGGAGCGGTGGCTCAGCAGACTCCGTACGTGAGCGGCGCCTTCCTCCAGGGAACCAGCACGATCGATGGGCAGACTGTTCTGGTGGACCAGGAGCTGCTGGAGCGGCAGACCAACCGCGACATATATGGAATGCTGGCCTACCCCTTCAGTCAGGTGCAGCGCATCGAGTTTCAGGCCGGGTTCACCAACATCACCTTCGACCGCGAGCTTCGTACCCGCGCATTCTCATTCCAGACCGGGGAGCAGGTTCTAGACAATGAAGAGGATCTGCCGGCTGGCGAGGCCATCAACATGGCGGTGGCCAGTGCCGCTCTGGTCTACGACAACTCGTTTGGAGGCGCGACCGGACCGCTGTTCGGCCAGCGTTACCGTTTCGAGATCTCGCCGACCGCCGGGTCACTCAGCTATCTCAACATCCTCGGTGATTTTCGGCGGTACTTCATGCCGGTTCGTCCGTTCACTTTCGCCACCCGGATTCTGCATTACGGACGGTACGGACGGGGCGGCGAGAGTGACCGGCTGCAGCCCCTGTTCCTGGGGTACCCGGGACTGGTCCGCGGCTACAGCTATGGCTCCTTCGACGCGTCAGAGTGTGAGCCGACAACAGACGATCCTAATGCGTGCCCGGTTTTTGACCAGCTGCTGGGAAGCCGAATGGTAGTGGCAAACGCCGAGCTTCGGTTCCCCCTCTTCGGGGTATTGGGGATCGGCAGCGGATACTACGGCGCCTTCCCTATCGACTTTGCCGTTTTTGGCGACGGCGGGCTGGCCTGGGATACTGCGAACGACCCATCTGTGCTTGGCTCGGGTACTCGCGACCCGGTGTTCAGCGCCGGAGTTGGTCTTCGCATCAATCTCCTCGGCTTTGCCATAGCTGAGATCGATCTGGTCCGGCCCTTTGACCGGCCCGGCAAAGGCTGGATCTGGCAATTCGACCTGCAACCCGGATTTTAGGGGCGACTAGGTTGGGTAACATTGTTGGCGGGTAGGGAACTTCCGGCCTACCCGCTTACCCCCGTACCCGCTTACCGTTACCCATGCACCCCACCCGGGACCACCACCTTCCTCCTGATCCCGACGCGTATCGGCTCGCCCCCCATCCCAAGGGCCGGATCATCATCATTGCTCCGACCCGGGCGGCCTGCGAGACAATCGAGCTGGCGCTGGGGCTGCAGGTGGATACCCTCCTCGAGCGAGAGCATGGAGAGGAGCTCCGCGAGTGGGCGAGCAAGGGGCTGGCCTTCGGCATCGTGGCCGGCACCGGAACCGGGAAGACGCTCGGCATCCGTCCCATCGCGGAGTCCATCCTCCGGGAGCCGCTCTATCCGGGTGTGGTCAACCGGGAGCGCGAGGCGACACCGGAGACCCCGAAATGGAACATCGTGATCGTCACCACCGGCATTGCCCGCCGCTGGTATCAGGACGATCTGATCACCGGGCGCGACACCGTTGTAGTCGATGAGATTCATCAAACCTCCGCTGAGCTGGAGCTTTGCCTTGCTCTTGGCAAACGAGCAGGCTGCCGTTTCATCTGGCTCAGCGCCACTGTAGATCCAACCTTCTATGCCCAGTACCTGAAC
>DASPKB010000483.1:0-2781 GCA_035628315.1 Gemmatimonadales bacterium
AGGATGTCGCCGCTTCTGCTCACGAACAGGCTGAGCGAGGAGCAAATCGCGGAGTTGTATGCCGCAACCCGAACAACTCTCGAAGAGTGGATCGACCGGCTGCAGCGGGAGACCGGCGATGCCTTTCCTGAAAAGGTGACCGCATTCCGCGAGGGAATGGCAGTACACGGCCGGTACGGGCAGCCCTGTCCGGTATGCGGCGCGCCGGTCCAGCGCATCCGCTACGCGGAGAACGAAACCAACTACTGTGCCCGCTGCCAGACCGGGGGCCGCCTGCTGGCCGACCGGGCGCTTTCCCGATTGCTGAAGCAGGATTGGCCCAGGTCGATTGATGAGGTGGAGTAGCTAGTCACTGGTCGCTAGCCACTAGTCACTCGTTTCAGGTTTAGGAATCCGTGATTTCCTGGGAATGGGTGCGTTTAGTTGGTAAAGAACTCCCTAGGGTTGGGCCGTAGTTTCGTCGCATGGGAAATTACCGGGAGTTAGTGGTCTGGAAACACGCTCACACATTCGCGTTGAAGGTTTATCGCAGCACCCAAAAATTCCCGAGCGAAGAACGCTATGGGCTAACTAGTCAGCTCAGGCGTGCCACTCTCTCTATAGTCTCCAACATCGCGGAAGGATCCGGCCGACAGGGGGATCGCGAGCAAGTCAGGTTTCTAAGAATTGCTCGTGGTTCGGTTTCCGAGGTAGAGTGCCAGCTTTTGCTGTCCCGGGATCTCGGGTATCTAGAACCGAGGATCTGGACCAATCTTGACGAGGAATGCCAAAGCCTGGCACGGATGCTCACAGGACTCATTCGATCGCTCTACCCTCCTAGCCGTGGGCTAATAGGGACTAGTGACTAGCGACTAGTGACTAGCGACCAGCGAGCAAACCCACTAAAATCCCGCCCATGTTCGCTTTCCTCGTGACGCTACTTGTGCTCGACGCACTGCTGCTCTCGGTCGTTGTGTTGCTTCAGGCCGGGCAGGGCGGGGGTCTTGCCTCGCTCGGCGGCGGCGGAACCGATACCGTACTCGGTGGGCGCCAGGCCGTCACCATCTTGACCAAGCTGAGCTGGTGGTGCGGCGGGATCTTTCTGATTCTGTCGCTCGTGCTGTCGCTGGTTCCGCGCGGCGGCAACTCGAGCGCCCTGCAGGAGCGGCTTCGCGCCGCTACACCGGCTGCTCCCCAGCAGGCCCCGCTGCCACTTGGTGAATCGAACCAGCCTTCCACTAGTCAGCCGTCCACGGCTACTCCCAATGCTGGCGCGGCGCCGGCGCCTGCTGCTCCTCAATCAAGGCAGGCTCCCCTTCCGCTCGGCCAGCCTGATCAACCTGCTCCTCGCGCGGCGACTCCCCGGGAGAATGCGCCCGCCCCTCAGCAGCCGAGATAGTGAAGGTAAAACGTCGTTCTCGCGGGGTGATCGGGTGACCGATCGCCCCGCTTTCGTTTTGCTGGAAGACGGAACCTGGTTCTCCGGAACGAGCAGCCGGGCACTAGACCCGGCGTTCGGTGAAGTGGTGTTCACCACCAATTTGACGGGGTACCAGGAGACCTTCACCGACCCCAGTTATCTGGGCCAGATCGTGGTGATGACGGCGCCCATGATCGGGAATTACGGCGTCAACGAAGACGACATGGAATCATCCCGACCGCAGGTGAGCGGGGTGATCGTTCGCGAGCTGTCGCGCCACCCGTCCAACTGGCGCGCCACCCGCAGCCTGGACGAGTGGCTGGAGTCCGCCGGCGTCCCCATTCTCGATAATGTCGACACCCGGCGGTTAACCCGGCACATCCGCGAACGCGGTGCGATGCGGGGAGTTATCGCGGAAGGATCCGGACCGTCCGATCCGCTGCGGGCCCGATTGCTGGCTTCCCCTTCGATGGAGGGACTGGATTTAGCCACGCGCGCAAGCGTCGGGAATCGGGCTACAGAGGGTGCCGGGCCCCACGTCGTGGCATACGACTTCGGAATGAAGCGGAACATCGTTCGGATGTTGGTGAACGCGGGGTGTCGGGTAACCGTAGTTCCCGCCGCCACTCCGGCGGCGCAGGTCCGCGAGCTAAGTCCTGATGGTCTCTTCCTTTCCAATGGACCAGGAGACCCTGCTGCGGTGGGCTACGCGCTGGAGACGATCCGAGAGCTGTCCGGATCCGGTCTCCCTACCTTCGGCATCTGCCTCGGTCATCAGTTGGTTGGCCTGGCCTATGGTGGATCCACCTCAAAGCTCCCCTACGGCCACCGCGGCGGAAATCACCCGGTGCGTGATGTGCGAACCGACCGGGTGTTGATTACCACTCAAAACCATGGCTTCGCGGTAGTTGGGGACGCATCGGGGGTTCCGGGCGCCCCGGCGCTGGAAGTCACCCATCTGAATCTCAACGACGGCACCATCGAAGGGATTCGGCACCGCGAGCTGCCGCTCTTTGCGGTGCAGTATCATCCGGAGGCAGCACCAGGCCCGCACGACGCGCTGCCTCACTTCTCCGAATTCATGAAGTTGCTGCACTCCAGCCGCCACCAATCTCTCAACCCCTTGACATACAAGGGTTAAGCTCGTAGTATCGGCCAGTGGCTGACCCTCCCTGCGCTCCGCAGTCATAACCCTCCTGGGGGATGCATGACCAAGGCCGATCTCGTCGAACAGGTGACCGCCTCCATCGCCCGCACTGCGGGACCCATGATCTCCAAGAAAGATTGTGCCCGCGTCGTTGACGCCTTCTTGGAGGCGGTGAAGGAAGCGCTGAAGCAGCAGCACAATATCGAGGTGAGAGGCTTCGGCACGTTCAAGATTC
>DASPKB010000484.1:0-2349 GCA_035628315.1 Gemmatimonadales bacterium
GGACCGCGCCACCATCGACGGTGAGCGGCGACAGGATGTAGCTCCTGCCGGCGAACGCGATCAGACCGAGCCTGTCTCCCTCCAAGTCCTGTATCAGACGGCGAGCCTCGCGGCCGGCTCGCTGAAGGCGGCTGGGAGCCACGTCCTCTGCCAGCATGGACCGGCTGATATCGACTGCGAACACCAGGCTCAATGCCCGGGTAGCGGTCTGTACCTGGGTGCGTCCGGCGCGTGGCCCGGCCAGTCCAATGGCTGCCAGGAGAGCGGAGAGGCCCAGCAGCAGCGGAGCCCAACCCCCGCGGCTCCGGGCCAGACGGCCGAGGGAAGAGGACCAGCGTCTTGCCAGGCGGATTCGCTGGCGACGTGCGAGCCAGGCGCCGGCCGCAAACGCCAGCCCCACTATCGGTGAGAGGAGCAGGAGCAGCGGTGCGTCGAATGTCATGGCACCCGCACTATCAACGTCGTGCCGAGAAGGAGCTCAAGGCCCAGCGCGGCCAAGCCGAGAAGAATCAGCGGGCGCGTAGTCTCGTCGTAACGTGTGTATCTGGTAACCTGAATGGGGGTTTTCTCGAGCGCATCGATTTGGCGAAAAATGCGACTCAGCGCCTCGCTGTCCTTTGCCCGGAAGTAACGTCCCCCTGTCTTCTGAGCGATCTCCTGCAGGAGCGGCTCGTCGATCCGAACCGGGAGCAGCTCGTAACGAAAACCGCCGAGGCCCCGCCCAGTTGGAATTGGCGCCTCGCCAATGGTCCCCACACCAATGGTGTACACCTTGATGCCGAAAGCGGATGCCGTCGCGGCAGCAGTGCGCGGATCGATGAGGCCCTTGTTGTTCTCACCATCAGTGAGCAGGAGAATGACCTTGGACTTGTCAGGAGCACGCCGCAGACGATTGACCGCCGTAGCCAGACCGCTACCGATCGCGGTGCCATCTTCCAGGCTACCTATCTTCAGGTCCATCACCGCCTGCTCGATTACTGGATAGTCGAGCGTTACGGGAACCTGGGTCAACGCCTCTCCGGCGAACGCAACCAGGCCAATACGGTCGGCGGTCCTGCCGCGAATGAACCCCACTGCTTGCCGCTTGGCGACCTCCAGCCGATTCGATGGAGCGAAGTCTTCCGCCAGCATGCTGCTCGAGATGTCGATGGTGATCACGATCGCGATGCCTTCCTGCTTGATCTCGACCGTGTCTCCTCCAATCCGGGGACCCGCCGCCGCAAGGCACAGCGCCGCCACCGCAAGCCCACGCAGGATGGGCGGCAGCTTGACCCACCACCGCCTGCGGCTGGCCGTAGCCGGGAGCGAGACGTCACTATAGCGAGCAGCCGGGACATCCCGTCTCCGCCAGAGCCACCACCAGAGCGGCAGCGAAAGCAGCAGCAGCAGTAGCCAAGGCCGGGCAAGGCTCATGCGGCATCCCGCAGCAGACGATCCTGAAGCTCAAAGCTCGACCGGGAGAGCTGGAGCACGTCGGGTGATCCGGATATCCCGAAGCGGGCGTCGTCCAGCCTTCGGAGAACCGCGCCGAGCTCCGCCAGCGGCCAATCAGGCCGAACCGCCGCGAGCTCAGCCAGCAGGCGTTCCGTGTCCAAACCGGCGTGAGCTCCGGATACCTGGCGGGCGACCGCCGAGCGCAACCGGACCGCAGCCACATTGGCCACGGCCCGGTACTCACCGGCGTCGGCCCAGCGGTTGAGCGGAGGATCGGGGAGGTCGGCCGGTACCTTTATGGCAGGCATGGGAGGACCCCGCCGCCGCCACCAGAAGTGAAGTGGAAGAAGCAACGCGAGAGCCGCCAACCAGAGCAGTGCTACCGAAAGCAGGCTGACCGAAGGTCGGGCTACCAGCGAAGCCCGCGGCTGCGGGGGCAGCGCTGAATCGGGTGGCACCCGGGGAAGAACGCTACGAACGGTAACCCGCAGCGTTTGCCCGGCCAGTGAGTCCACGGTTCCACCCGGGCCGAGCAGTAGCGGACCCGGTAGCTCGATGTTCTGCATGCCCGGCCGCCAGATCACAACGGGGTAGCTGATGCGGGCGGAATCACCAGTCATCACCACCTTTGGCCTGCCAAGCAGCTCGATTGGGTCGGCCGGCTCCCACTCCGCGGCTCGCACGACGTAACCAGACGGAAGTGCGACAACTCGGCTGAGCCACACGGTGTCTCCCACCGTGGGTGCTGACCCCTGGAGGATGAGCATTGCCACTCCGATCCAGCTGCTCATGCGCGATGGATTCGACGAGCCCGCAAAGCGAAGGCGCGGCGAAGCGGTATGGCGTAGTCGGAGTCGGTCTCCAGCCGAACGTGGTCGGCGCCAGATGCCGCCAGTGCGCGGGCACGCTCCTCCC
>DASPKB010000485.1:0-4149 GCA_035628315.1 Gemmatimonadales bacterium
GCGTGAATCAGCTTCTGACTATCCCGGGCGTCCCGCCGGGCTCTCTCGGGGTGCGGCTGGAGGGGCTGGCCTCGAACTGCTCGGTGCTGGGCTCTAATCCGCAGCAACTCGCTGTTGTCGCCGGCGCCCCCACCGCCACTCGCTTTACCGTGAGCTGTACGCCGGCCGGATCTACAACTCACCCCGGCATACTGTTCGGGCTCATGAATCTCGACGACTCCTTCCTGGGAGACGTGCAGACGGGTACGTGGCGGCCGGTTACACCCACCAACATCCTCACCGAGCTGGCCGGAGCTCGAGCCCGAAACGCCCGGGTCATTATCCGGCTGGTGCGCGGAGATCCTCATCTGTTGGGACCAGATGGCAACTTCAGTCTCGACACCTGGAAGAGCATGGTTGCCGCTTACAAGGGCATCGATTTCAGCCGCTACATCCAGGATGGAACGGTGGTGGGGCACTATCTCATCGACGAGCCTCATCAGAGCGCCCGATGGGGGCAGCCCCTCTCACAATCGACAGTCGAGTCGATGGCCCAGTACAGCAAGCAGTTCTGGCCGGACCTGGCCACCATGGTCCGGGTTGTTCCCAGCTGGCTGGCGAAGGCCCCTATTGTGTATACCCACCTCGATGCAGGTTGGGCCCAGTACCACTCCCGCCAAGGCGATCCGGTGCGCTGGCTGGCCGCTGAGGCGGCAGTAGCCCAGCGACTCGGCCTTGGTCTGGTTATCGGCATGAACATCCTCGACGGGGGCACCTCGGCCAGCGGGATCCCGGGTCACACCAGCGGTTTGTACTCGATGAGCGCCGATGAGCTGCGGCGGTTTGGTTCCGCCCTGCTCGGTCACGGCTATGGCTGCGCTTTCATCATGTGGGGATACGAGCCGGTCTACTACAGTCGAGCCGACATTCAAGCTGCGATGGCGGACCTGTCCCGCCTGGCGCGGAGTCACCCGAGCACGTCATGCCGGCAATGAACATTCTCGGCATCAGCACCTTCGGTGAGAATCCCGCAGCCTGTTTCGTGAGTGATGGAGCGATGCGGGCCTTCTGCCAGGAGGAGCGGTTCACCCGGCTGAAGGTCTCCGGTGGTCTGTTCCCGGCGCACGCGCTTACCTGGTGCCTTAGAAGTCAGGGCCTGCAGCTGGGAGACATCGATCGCATCGCGGTAAGCTGGGACTGCACCAAGTATCCCTGGCGCATGCTCCGCCACCTGGCCGGCGTGCAGCTCAGGCTTCCATTCTCCCGGCGGAGTGATCCCTCCAGCATCGTCCACCCGTCGGGCCCCGGAGCGGCTTGCCGGTACCTGCTCCATCACACTCCCGCCGCTTTCGAGCAGGGTATTCGCGATGGCCTGCGCGACGCGGGGCACCGCGGCCCCATTCCGCGCATAGTCTTCGTTCCTCACCACGAGGCCCATGCTTTCCAGGCCTTCCACCACTCGGGGTTCGCCGAGTCGGCGGTGCTCGTGGCGGACGGCAGCGGCGAGGAAGATACGGTCAGCGGCTATCACTTCAGCGGCGACAGCTGGCGCCGGCTCTTCCACATCGAGGTGCCGCAGTCCCTGGGCTGGTTCTACAGCGGCTTCACCGCCTACCTCGGCTTCCACGACAATCGGGATGAAGGCAAGCTGATGGGCCTGGCCGCGCTTGGCTCGGAGCGGCGGCAGCACAATCCCTGGCTGGAGCGGATGGACGCCGTACTCCGCGTCGATTCGGAGGGATTCGAGCTCGACCCCACCTACTTCAAGTTCTCGGGCCACGAATACCACGCACGTTTCAGCGACCGGCTCCGCCGTTTCATCACCCGGCATGATCCCCGGCTCGAGCCGGTGGGCATCGGCCAGCAGGCGAGCTTCGGCGGCCGGAGCATCCCCCGGTATCTCCTGCCGGAGTATGTGGACCTCGCGTACGCGGTGCAGGATCGCCTGGAGGAAGCGCTACTCGCACTGGCTCGCCGGCTCCGGAGAGAAAGCGGCAGCAGCCGGCTCTGCTTCGCCGGCGGAGTCGCCATGAACTGCAAGGCGAACGGCCGCTTGCTCGATGAATCGGGGTTCGACCACATCTTCGTGCACCCCGCGGCTTCAGACGACGGCGCCGCCGTGGGTGCGGCCTTCCATGCTGCGCATCACGACGGCACTCCGGTACGGAGTCCGCTGCGGCACGTCCAGTGGGGTCCGAGCTACGGCGATGGAGAGATCGCGGCGGCGCTCCGGAGCTGCGGCATTGCGTTCACCCCGTGCACCGATGTCGCCGCTGCGGCCGCCGACCTTCTGGCCGAGGGGAAACTGATGGGTTGGTTTCAGGGAGGAATGGAGATGGGTGCCCGCGCGCTCGGCGGGAGAAGCATCATCGCCTGCCCCGGAGACCCTGATACCAAGGACCGGGTAAACCGCCGGGTGAAGTTCCGAGAGGAGTGGAGGCCCTACTGCCCCTCGATGACAGCCGAGTCGCGGAACCGCTACCTGCGCGATCCGGTCCTCGCACCCTTCATGATCACGGCGCGGCACGCCACTGCGGCTCTCGAGGCGGCAGCTCCGGCTACGGTGCACGTCGACGGCACGGTGCGTCCTCAGACAGTAGAGGCGGAGGTGCTTCCGCTCTGGCACCATCTCCTCGAGTGTGTCGGCAGGCGCACTGGCCACCCGGTCCTGCTGAACACTTCCTTCAACGTCCGAAGCGAGCCGATCATCTGCACGCCCTTCGACGCCATTCGCTGCTTCTTCGGCTCCGGATTGGACGCCATGGCCATAGGCAGCTTCCTGGTTAGGAAGCAGGTCACCGACTGACCATGAGCTCCGGCCGGTTGATTAGAGCCGGCTGAGCACCATCCACCCGGCAGATATCAGCACCGCCAGGGCTGTCAGGGGAGCGTAGACGAAGGGAAGCTCCGGATGGCGGTAGATCATCGTTGCCAGCCGGGGTGATAGCCTGAGCGCCAGACCCGAGAGACGGCAGCTCCAGCGCGCCGGCACCGATTCGCTGCTTCGCATCGTCTCCAGCCACAGGCTTCGCAGAAATTCTCCCTGCACCCGCAGAATCAACCGACCCCTTTCGCTCCAGACCGTAGCGAGTCCGAAGAGCAGCGCCAGGCCGAAGGTACTCCAGAAGACGGCGCCCCCGCTCAACATGTACTTCACCGGTACGGTACGCCGGTACTCGTGCAATCCGCAGCAGGGCATGGTTGCTCCTCAGGCCGACAATCGCAGCAGCTCGGCGTCCAGGAAGGGCACGCAGAAGTGCTCGATCTTGTCGGCGATGTAGCGGGTGGCGACGTCCTTCTTGGCCGAGGTACCGAGGAGCGGCAGCCCGACGCCGAGGGTGAAGCCGTAGAGCATTACCCCGGCGGCGCAGGAATGCTGGTTGGTGTAGACCACGTGCTCGGTCTTGTAGTCGCGCTTGGTAGTAACGCCGCGATCGAACAGCTGGTGGTCGGAGCGGCTGACGTCGAACACCGGGTTGGTGTATTCGATGCCGTAGCGCTGGTAGAGCTGCCGGTACAGCTCGAGCACCGGCTTCATCTGCTCGGGAAACAGCTCGGACAGCTCGGCGTTGGAGCCGTCAGCCGCGTAGCGGATCCCATGCTCGTAGCAATACAGAATGCTCCGCACGTGCATCGAGAGCTTGCACGACCCGCAACACATCGGGAGGGCATAGGTGCCGTATTTCCGGAGGTCCTGCGGAAGAGGGCGGAAGAAGATCCGCGCCATGAAGCTGTTGATGTCCAGCAGGCTGTACACGAAGCGGTCGGCGCCGTGGGCTTTGCGCAGGTTCTCGACCGCGAGCTGGCTCTTCGAGGCAAAGCTCATCGCCTTGTGCTCGTAGGTGACGAGATGCACCACTGGATGCAGCTCGCTCAGCAGTGACGCGGTCAGCGTAGAATCCGACCCGCCGGAGAACATGACCAGCACCGGGCCCTCGCTGCGCGGAGGAAGCGGTGCTGCCGACCCACCCTTACAGGTAATGTCGTAGGATATTGCCGAAGACTCTGGCATACGCTTCCACCTCCTCCAGCGAGTTGTGCAGGCCGAACGAAACCCGGATGACCTCCGGCACCTCGTATTTGTGAAACCAGTGGTGGGCACATAGTCGACCGGCGCGCACCTGGAAATTGCCTGCCATGTCGAGCAGAGATGAGAGCCGCTGCGGATCC
>DASPKB010000486.1:0-4568 GCA_035628315.1 Gemmatimonadales bacterium
GCTCCACACTCTCAGGGCCGAGATCGACTACGCCACCAGTACGGCTAAGACCACCTACGGCACGATTGGTATCAAGGTGTGGATCTTCAAGGGCGAGGTCATCGAAGACATGTCCGGCCGGACGTATAGCACGGGGACGTAAGCAATGCTCGCGCCGAAGCGGATCAAGTTCCGCAAGCAGTTCAAGGGACGGACCAAGGGGATCGCGGCGCGGGGCAATACGGTCGCGTTCGGCGAATTTGGGCTGATGAGCCTGGAGCCGGGCTGGATTACCAACCGCCAGATCGAGGCCTCCCGCGTAGCCATGACCCGCGAGATGAAGCGCGGCGGCAAGGTGTGGATCCGGATCTTTCCGGACAAGCCGATCACGAAGAAGCCGGCCGAAACCCGCATGGGCAAAGGAAAAGGCAATCCCGAGGGGTGGGTAGCGGTGGTCAAGCCGGGCAGGGTGCTGTTCGAGATCGAGGGCATCAGCCAGGATCTGGCCAAGAAGGCGCTGGCGCTGGCTTCGGCCAAGCTTCCGGTCAGGACTCGATTCGTGAAGCGTGAGGAGGTATAGCGGTGAAGCCGAACGAGCTGCGGGACATGTCGGTCGAGGATCTGGAGTCGCGCCTGGGGGAACTGACCGAGGAACGCTTTCGGTTGCGCTTCCGGTCGGCCACCGAATCGATCGAAAACCCGATGAGGTTCCGCGCGATCCGGCGGGATATCGCGCGCATCAAGACGATTTTGGAAGAAAAGTCGCGAGTCGCGAGTCAGGAGTCACGCGGTGACTCGGATGCTACCAGCTGACGTGACTCGAGACTCCTGACTCGTGACTACTAGGACGACGAACATGGCCGAAGAGACGAAGAACCCGACCCGCACCCGCCGCAAGGTTCGCCAGGGCGTGGTGACCAGCGACAAAATGGAGAAGACCGTCACGGTGTCGCTCGTGCGGCGGTACGCCCATCCAGTCTACGGCAAGCAGGTGACCCGGACCAAGAAGGTTAAGGCCCGGAACGAACACGGCGCCAAGACCGGAGATACGGTGCGGATCATGGAGACCCGGCCGCTGGCAAAAACAGTGTGCTGGCGAGTGACTGAGATCGTCGAGAGGGCGAAGTAACCATGGTCCAGCAAGAGAGCATTCTCCGCATCGCCGACAACTCAGGCGCCCGGCGCGCGCTCGTGATCCGGGTGCTCGGCGGGAGCAAGCGGCGCTACGCTGGCCTGGGCGATACCGTAGTGGTGGCCATCAAGGACGCGATCCCGACGGGACAGGTGAAGAAGGGTGATGTCGCCAAGGCGGTCATCGTCCGGACCGCGAAGGAGACCAGGCGGAAGGATGGTTCCTATATCCGCTTCGGCGAAAACGCGGCGGTGCTGATCAACGATGCAGGGGAGCCCCGGGCGACCCGCATCTTCGGGCCGGTGGCCCGGGAGCTCCGCGAGAAGCGCTACATGAAGATCGTTTCGCTGGCCCCGGAGGTACTGTAGCATGAAGCCACTCGTGTTCAAGAAGGCCAAGCGGGTGCGCCGCCAGGCGCCGACCCGGATGCGCCTGCACATCACCAAGGGTGATACCGTACAGGTGATTTCGGGTGAAGACAAAGGGAAGCAGGGCCGGGTGCTCCGGGTGCATCCCAAGACCGGCCGGGTGACCATCGAGGGCGTCAACGTGGTGAAGCGGCACCGCCGCGCCACCCAGACGGCCGAGGGCGGCATCGTGGAGTTTCCCGCGCCGATTCATCACTCGAAGGCCATGCTGATCGATCCCAAGACCGGCGAGCCAACCCGCGTCCGCCGGCGGAGGGATGCCGACGGCACGGTGGAGCGGATCGCGCTCAAGTCTGATCAGCCGATTCCGAGGAGCCGGTAATGGCGGACGTGAAAGAAGGTGGCAAGGGCGGCAAGGGCGGAACGGCCACTGCTCCGAGTAAGGGTGGCGCACCGGCCCAGGGCAAGGGGAAGGACAAGGCGCCGGCCGGCGCGGTGGATCCCGAGCCGAAGGCGGCCGAGGGAACCCCACGGCTGCAGGAGTACTACCAGAAAACGATTCGCCCGCGGTTGGCCAAGGAGTTCGGGCTCAACAATCCGAACCAGCTGCCGCGTCTCGTCAAAATCGTGCTCAACGTCGGCATGGGCGACGCGGGAAAGAATCCCAAGCAGCTCGATGCGGCGGTTGAAGAGCTGGGCCTGATCACCGGGCAGAAGGCGGTGGTTACGCGGGCCAAGAAGGCCATCGCGAACTTCGGTCTGAGGGCCGGCATGCCGGTGGGCGCCACCGTCACGCTGCGAGGAGCGCGGATGTACGAGTTCCTCGACCGGTTCATCAATCTGGCCGTGCCTCGCATTCGCGACTTTCGCGGGCTGCCCAGCCGGAGCTTTGACGGCCGGGGGAACTACACGTTCGGGATCAAGGAACAGATGATCTTCCCGGAAATCGACTTCGACCGGGTGGAGAAGATTCACGGAATGGACATCACGCTGGTGACTTCCACCGACCGGGACGATCTGGCCATGGCGCTGCTTCGCGAGCTTGGCTGGCCGTTCCGCGGGGAAACCCCGCAGCGGGTGGCGTAAGTCAGTCGTCAGCCATCGGTCACCAGCTAACGGAATGAGCTGGCGACGGGTGACCGGCGACTGCGACAGTAGTTTGACCAATTAGGAGAGACGATGGCGAAAACCGCCTGGATTGAAAGAGCCAAACGCACGCCGAAGTTCAAGGTCCGCACGGTCCGCCGCTGCCAGCGGTGCGGCCGCTCCCGTGCGGTACTCCGAAGGTTCGGTCTCTGCCGTATTTGTTTCCGCGAGCTCGCCCTGAAGGGGGAAATCCCGGGCGTGCGCAAGGCCAGCTGGTAAGGGGAACGAAGGAATGAATCTGACAGATCCTGTAGCGGATATGCTGACCCGCATCCGGAACGCCTGCTCGGCAGGGCACCGGCGCGTGGATATGCCGGTCTCGAAGCTGAAGAGCGAAGTCGCCCGGCTGCTGCGGGACAACCACTACATCGCCGACTTCAAGATCCTGGATGACGGCGCGCACGGAGTCCTCCGGCTGTACCTCAAGTACCACAACGAGGCGCCGGTCATCCGCGAGCTCCGCCGGGTCTCGACCCCGGGACTCCGCCGCTATGTGAAATGCCGCGAGCTCCCCAGGGTCAAGAACGGCCTGGGCATGGCGATCGTCTCGACACCACGCGGACTGATGACGGACCGGGAGGCGCGCAGCGCCAACCTGGGCGGCGAGCTGCTCGCCGTAGTCTGGTAGGAGGCCAGCATGTCACGTATCGGTCGAAAGCCGGTTGCAGTCCCCAAGGGAGTAACCCTCCAGGTTCAGGGGAATACGGTGGCGGTCAAGGGGCCGCGGGGCGAGCTGCGGCGTGCTCTGCACCCCGAGATGCAGATTGCCCTCAACAACGACCAGTTCACTGTTGCCCGGCCCAGCGATGACAAGCGCCACAAGGCTCTCCATGGGCTTACCCGCACCCTGGTGCAGAACATGGTAGAGGGTGTGTCCAAGGGCTTCAGCAAGAGCCTCGAGATCCAGGGCGTCGGGTACAAGGCGGAAGCGAAACCCTACGGCGTGAATCTGATCGTGGGCTACTCGCACCCGGTGAAATACGAGGCGCCCAAGGGCATCAAGATCACGGTGGATAACAACACCATGGTGAAGGTCGAAGGCGCGGATAAGGAGCTGGTTGGACAGGTGGCCGCCGAGCTCCGCTCGGTGCGCCCACCCGAGCCGTACAAGGGCAAGGGTATTCGCTACGTCGGTGAGCAGGTCCGCCGTAAGGCCGGAAAGACAGGAGCCAAGTAAGATGCGCACGATTCACGGGCCCAAGACCCGGCAGCAGCTCCGCTACCGCCGCCATCTTCGCGTGCGCCGCAAGGTGAGTGGCACCGCGGAGCGGCCGCGCCTGGTGGTGTATCGCTCGCTCAAGCACATCTACGCCCAGCTGGTCAATGACGAGCTTGGGGTCACCATACTCGGCGTGAGCGATGCGACCGAAGGGCACCAGGCCGAGGGCTCAGGGAAAGTAGGCCGGGCCAAGGGAACCGGTAAATTGCTGGCGCAGAAGGCCAAGGCCGCAGGCATCGACAAGGTAGTCTTCGATCGGGCGGGTTATCGTTACCATGGTCGCGTGCAGGCCGTCGCAGACGGTGCGCGCGAGGGGGGATTGGAGTTCTAGAATGGCAGAGGAGACAGCAGGTACCCCGGAGCTCGAAGGCACATCGCTGGAAGGCGCGCCGGCTGAAGCCCAGGTCGCCGACCGGCCATCAGGGTCGGACCGGCCGCGCGGTCGCGGTGGGCGAGGCGGTGAGCGGGGCGAGCGCGGCGGTCGAGGTGGCGGGCGGCGGGACCGGGGAGACCGGGAGCGCCCGAGCGATCACGTAGAGAACGTCATCGCGATCAACCGGGTGGCCAAGGTAGTCAAGGGAGGCCGGCGCTTTTCATTCAACGCCCTAGTAGCGGTGGGGGACGGCAAAGGCAAAGTCGGAATTGCCACCGGTAAGGCCAACGAGGTCTCCGAGGCTGTCCGCAAGGCAGTGGATGCCGCCAAGCGCTCGATGATCGAGCTGCC
>DASPKB010000487.1:0-2440 GCA_035628315.1 Gemmatimonadales bacterium
TAGGCTCCCGGCTGGTCCGGGTGTACTCGACCCATCTGGGCACCATGGGAGACGTAGCACCTCGGGCCCGGCGGGAGCAGCTTGGGGCCATCCTGGCGGACGCCGAGGCATACCCCTACGTCATCATCGGCGGAGACATGAACGACGTCGGCGTGGGTCAGACGGTCCGGGACAAAGGATATGTCTGGCCCACTCAGCGGGGTCCCGCCACCACCCGGCTGGGCCGCCTGGACCACATCTTCTTCAAGGGCTTTACCACTCCCGACAGTTCCGGAACCGGCACGGTAGAGAACGTCGCCGGCGCCAGCGATCACCTGCCGGTCTGGGCGGTGGCCATACTTCGGTAGGATCCGCGTTCGATGTCCTCCAGCACGTCCGCCCGGTAGGGCCTCCACCCGAGCAGCTCCTGGGCTTTTCGGCCCGTCGCCTGCTGGTCGAGTACCAGCGCATCGGCGTAGGCTCCCATTTTTTGCCGCGCTTCTTCCAGTGCCCATGCCGCAGTCTTCCCTCCGGCGCCCGCTCCTCTGCTGGCCGCGGCTGCGACCTCCCGAACCCGGTACGACGGTCCGCTCACGCCCAGCAGCAGGGTTCCGGGGGGCGCCTTTTCCAGGGCAAGCAGATACAGATCGGCCAGATCATCTACGTGCACGAACGGCCAGCGATTCTCGCCGGTGCCCACGAACTGGGCCGCGCCCTGCTTCTGCGCCGACTGGACAAACCCAGCGGGAATACCTCCTCCGCGGCCATATACGATTGCGGGCCGGATCACCACCGTGCGAATGCCCCGCCCGGCGCCTTGAAGAACCTGGTCCTCGATTCCCTGCCTCCATGCCACCAGCTCCGCCGGCCGGGGCGGCGTGGTCTCGTCCACCACCTTGCCACCGGTGTCACCGTGAGACCAGATGCCACTGGTATACACCAGCGGCTTGTTGCTGCCGGATAGAGCGTCCAGCATCGCGTCGAGGGCGGGACCATCGATAGCCGGGTTGTAGGTCGTGGCCGTGCTGATCACGGCATCGGACGAACGGGCCGCCACGCCTACGCTCCGGGGATCGGAAAAGTCGCCTCGCACTGCGCTGATCCCGGCGGTCTCGAGCTTGGTGGCAGCTGCATCACTCCGCGCCAGACCGGAGACCTGGTGGCCGGCGGCCCGAAGCCGGTCGGCTACGGCAGACCCGATGTAACCTGTAGCGCCGGTAAGAAAAACCTTCATACTTGCATATCCTTCGAAAGATGTTGCGGAGGAATCTAGTCCTCAGGGCGCCCAGTGGAGAGCATATGACTCGCCCCAGTCTTCCCAAACGGTTCGGCATTCTCGGCTCCGGCGAGGTGGGTCAGGCCCTGGCCAAAGGGCTTGCGGCCAATGGCTGCGAAGTTCGGATTGGTACCCGGTCGCCGGGCAAGCTCGCCAAATTTTCCAAGAGCACCGGAATCAAGGAGGGGACTTTTCGCGACGTGGCTGCGTGGGGCCAAGCCCTGGTACTCGCTGTGCTGGGGAAGGCTGCCCTCGATGCGCTCGAGCTGGCGGGACCGGCGAACCTGAAAGACAAGCTGGTCATCGACACGACCAATCCAATCAGCGACGAGGCGCCGGAGGATGGCGTACTGCGATACTTCACCCAGGCCAATGAGTCACTGATGGAGCGGCTTCAGGCCGCCCATCCGCGGGCGAGGCTCGTGAAGGCTTTCAACAGTGTGGGCAGTACTCTGATGATCCACCCCCTGCTGGCCGGCGGACCACCAACGATGTTCATTTGCGGTAATGACTCGGAGGCCAAGGCCGTGGTTGCACATCTGCTGGAGCAGGTCGGGTGGGAGCCGGCCGACATGGGAACCGCGGTAGCAGCCCGCGCGATCGAGCCGCTGGCCCAACTCTGGTGCATCCCCGGCTTCCGGGAAGATCAGTGGATGCACGCTTTTCGTCTGCTGCGGCCATAGCTCAGGCAGAGTGCCAGCGCGACGACATTAATCGAAAGAGTCAATCATGTGTAGAAACATCAAGCGCCTGCGCCACGCAGATCATGCTCCCACCGAAGCCGAGCTGCGCGATGCAGCACTCCAGTTCGTCCGGAAGATCAGTGGATTTCACGCGCCGTCGGAGACCAACCGGGTCGTCTTCGAACAGGCGGTGGAGGACATCACGGCGGTGTCACGGACGCTCTTCCGATCGCTGCGGGTGCGGGGGCAGGTCGGCGTGGCGTAACCGCTTCGGGAGACTAACCAGCTCGGCCGGACCGGCTGGGTCTCCAGCACCATCTTCGCAAGCCCATAGACTACCGGGCCGGGGTCGTGCGCCGGGAAGGTCGTTGCTGGCTCCGTACACTCGTGGCAGGAGATTAGCCGATGCTCTTCAGGGTTTTCGTTCTGCTGGCGGTGCTGCCTGCCCTGGGTTGGGCTCAGGGCCGGCCTCGCTTCATAAATCCGTCCACGCTCGTCAAAC
>DASPKB010000488.1:0-8348 GCA_035628315.1 Gemmatimonadales bacterium
GGCGCCAAAGCCACCGTTGAGCAGCGCGACCAATGCCACGAACGACACCAGCATGGCAATTACGTTGAGCATCAGGTTCAGCCCCTCACCGGTGCCTCGCGCCGCCGCGTCGAGCAGGTTCACGTCCTGTTTCGGCATGTCGAGCTTGACCTTGCCGTAGGTCTCCGGCACCTCGGTTTCGGGCTCGAACAGCTTGGCCATCATTATGGTGCCCGGCGCGGTCATGATCACCGCCGTAAGCAGGTGGCGCGCTTCAATGCCGAACGCGATGTACGCCACCATGATAGAACCCGAGATGTGAGCCATGCCCGAGGTCATCACAGTCATCAGCTCGGAGCGGGTCATACGCGCCAGAAACGGCCGGATGGTGAGCGGAGCCTCGGTCTGCCCCATGAAGATCGAGGCGGCGACGTTCAGGCTCTCGGCTCCGCTCGCTCCCATCACCCGGCTCATCAGCAGAGCAAACGCCCGCACGATGAGCTGCATGATGCCGAGGTAATACATGATGGCGAAGAGCGCGCTGACGAAGATGATGGCGGGCAGAAGCTGAAACGCGAAGATCACGCCCAGTTTCGAGTCGGGTTTGCCCAGCTCGCCGAAGACGAACTGTGAGCCGACGTAGGAGTAGTTGAGGATGCTGGTGACGAAATTGCCCAGGGCGCGAAACATCTGCTGTCCCGCCGGTATCCGCAGCACGAAGATGGCGAACAGCACCTGAAGCCCCAGCCCCCAAGCCACCACCCGCCAGCGGACTGCCCTTCGGTTGCGCGAGAGCGCGAGGGCTATGCCGATGATGGCGGCGATGCCAAGGAGGCCGGTGAGCCGGTCGATTGCACTGGTGCGGCCGGGCGACGGAGGGGGCACGGGAAGTGGCTGCTGTTCGGGCCCGGGCCGGACCTGCACCGAGTCCTGCTGATCTTGGGTCGCGGGCTCCTGCGCCAAAACCTGATGCGTGGCCTGCCAGGCGAGGCCAGGGACGACCCAGCTCGCAAACATCGCCGCACCGAGGAGGAGAACACCGAGAATCGCAGCGCGCACGTGGTCCCTCCGCTTGGTATGGATCGGGTCTTATCCTCCGCCTGCTTGTGAAGACTAGTTCTCTGATGACTGGCGACAGGCAGCTGGCGCTATCTAAATGTCGGCCAGCTCGTCTCGAATTTCGTCCACCAGGGTCATCCGCTCGGGCCAGGGCAGGAATGCGCCGGAGAAACCGTTGCAGATCAGCTGGTCGATCTCGCCTCGGGTAAAGCCCAGTTCCGTGTGTGCCAGCCAGTACTCGTCGCTGAGTGACACCCCGGTCATCAGCCAGGAATCGGTACACAGGGTCACGTTGAGCTCGGCATCAAAGTACTGTCGAACCGGGTGGTCGGCAGCCCGGGGGACGGCGCTGCTCTGCACGTTGCTGGTGATGTTGCACTCCACCAGGATCCGGCGGTCGCGGACATACTCCAGCAGGTGGGAGTTCTCCTTGAGGCGGGTGCCATGCCCGATCCGGTTCGCATGGCAGAGATGAACTGCTTCCGCCACCGAGTCGGCGCCCGCCGCTTCGCCTGCGTGAACCGTGATGCCGAGATAGCCTCGGGCCGCCACGTCGAAGGCGGACTTGTGTGCCCCGGGCGGCCGCCCAGCCTCGCCGCCCGCCAGATCGAACGCCACCACGCCACGTTCGCGGAACTTGACCGAGTGCGCCGCGATTTCCACCGAAAGAGCCGGATCATAGTGCCGCAGCGAGCAGTTGATCACCCGGCAGATCACTCCGAAGTCGCGCTCGCCCCGTTCGAAGCCGCGCAGCTCGGCCTCGATTACTTCGTCCAGAGTCATGCCCCCGGCCCGGCTCAGATGCGGGCAGTAGCGCACTTCCAGGTAGCGAACGTTGTCTTTCGCGGCGTCTTCCGCCATCTCGTAGGCCACCCGCTCGACCGCTTCAGGTGTTTGCAGCAGCGCGATGGTGATGTCGAACGGGCGAAGGTATTCCTCCAGGTCCTTGGCTTTCTCCACGCGCATAAACTTCCGAAGCGACTCAACACTCGTGGCGGGAAGCTCCACCTTGGCGCTGCGGGCCAGCTCTATCATGGTCTCCGGCCGGAGGCACCCGTCGAGGTGCACGTGCAGCTCGGCCTTCGGCAGGCGGGCTATGAGCTCACGCGTCAGCATCGGGCCCTCGCCGAGCACGGACCACGACCCGAAGGATGGAGCCGCTGGTCAGCGGCTCCGCGGGATCGACCTCGATGCCGCGGCCATCCGTGAGCACGGCTGCGCCCCGGGCTACACTTGCCTCCAGCTCCGGGTCGAAGGCTCGAACGGCCTGGATTGCGTCCGACCCCGCGGGCAGGTCGAGCGCGCTGGTGTTCACGAAAACGCGAATGGTTCCGTTCATGGGCAGGTAATATCCGTTGACTCGGAAGACGGGGAAAGATGGTTGGTCCCCTTCCGTTCCCGCCCGTCCTCCTGCCTATATTCGACCCACTCATGGCCGAGCCCCAGATGACTCACCGGATTCTGGTCGTCGATGACGAGCCGGACATTACAGCGCTGGTGGCCTACCATCTCGCCAAGGTGGGCTATCGGGTATCCACCGCCGCCAACGGCCCCGATGCACTCAAGGCGGCGAGAGAAGAGCGCCCGGATGTCGTGGTGCTTGACCTCATGCTGCCGGGTGTGTCTGGCTACGACGTACTGGCTGAGCTGCGTCGGCGGGAGGAGACCAAGGACGTCGGGGTAATCCTGCTGACTGCGCGGACCGAGGAGAACGACCGCATTCGCGGCTTGTCGCTCGGTGCCGACGATTACCTCACCAAGCCGTTCTCGCCGCAGGAGCTGTCCCTCAGAGTGCGGGCCATCCTGCGCCGGCTGGGCTCGCCGGCCGTGAGCGCCGGCTCCACCATCGCCGCAGGCCCCATCTCGATCGATCGCTCCGCTCATCGCGCCTCGCTGAACGGCCAGGAATTGAGTCTCACCGCCACCGAGTACAAGCTGCTCGTAACGCTGGTGGAGCGACGAGGCCGAGTACAGACTCGCCCCCAGCTACTCGAAATCGTGTGGGAGGCCCAACCCGACATACAGACCCGCACGGTGGACATGCACGTGCAGCGGCTTCGCAGCAAGCTGGGCGATGCCGGCAAGCTCATCGAGACCGTACGAGGATTCGGCTACCGCTTTCGGGGAGGTGAGCGCGGAGCTCGCAGCCGGTGACCTTCGTTCGCCGGCTGGTGCTCGGCTCCATTCTCATCCTGGTGGTCACGGTGGGTTTGGTGTTCTGGCTGGCAGAACGCTCCCTCCGGCGTGATCTCGAGAGCGACATCGCGCGAGTGCTGGAGACCGAATCCCGCCTCGTCCGGGAGGCCTTGCCGCGGGATTCCGGCGAGTGGCAGGCCACGGTTCGCCGTCTAGGCCGGGAAACCGGGCACCGGATCACACTCATCGGCCGTGACGGCTGGGTCCGAGCCGACAGCGACTTCCCTCCAGGTCCTCTTCCTCCGCTTCAGAATCACGGCAACCGTCCCGAGGTACGTGCGGCGCTGGCCGGAGGCCGTGGCGTCGCCAACCGAAGAAGCGAGAGTGTCGGGCGGCTCTTTCTGTACGTCGCCACACCCGGCGGTCCTGGGGTGGTTCGGGTCGCCGCCGGACTCGACCAGGTAGATGAGATTGTGAACCGGGCCCAACGAGCCGTGGCGGGAGCAGCGCTGCTGGCCGCTCTGATCGGCAGCGTGCTGGCCCTGCTCGCCGGGCGGTCCATTGCCCGGCCGCTGATCGAGATCGGCTCGGCGGCCAGGGCGATTGCCGGCGGCGGTTCGCCCAGGTTCCCGCGCTCCGGCCTTCCAGACATCGATGCGCTGGTGCACACGATGCGGGACATGCACGAGCAGCTCGGCCAACGCTTCGACCAGCTCCGGCGCGAGCGGGCGGAGACGGCCGCGCTGGTGGAATCCATGATCGAGGGCGTCGTCGCCACGGATGCACGCGGACGCATCGTGACCGCGAACTCCGCGGCCAGGCGGATGCTGGGCTACCACGTCGATGAGGCACTACCCAACGTCGCCGAGCTGTTTCGAGTGAAAGGCGCCCGCGAAGTGGTGGAGCAGGTAATGGGAGGAAAGGCAGTCCAGGACCGCGAGATCGAGATGGACGCCCGGACGCTGTTGATGAATGCACGGCCCCTGCCGTCCGGTGGAGCCGTGCTGGTGCTGCACGATCTCACCGAGCTCCGCCGGCTCGAGTCCATGCGGCGGGACTTCGTAGCGAACGTCTCCCACGAGCTCAAGACTCCGCTTACCTCCATCTCCGGATATGCGGAGACCCTGCTCGGTGATACTCCGGACCCGGATACCACACGCCGCTTTCTCGCGACCATCGCCGGTAATGCCCGCAGGATGCAGCGGTTGGTGGATGATCTGCTCGACCTGGCTCGGCTCGAGGCCGGCGGCTGGCACCCGGAGCCGGAGCCGATCGACGTAGAAATGGTGTGCCGGGAGTGCTGGGAGAACCTGGGCGATGGGTCACATCCGCCAGGCGTAGAGTTTCGCGTCGAGGTCGGGGAAGGCGCCGAGGAGATCGTGGCCGACCCGGACGCGGTGCGGCAGGTGCTGACCAACCTTCTCGAAAACTCGCTGCGTTACACGCCGGCCGGCGGACGGATCACCTGCCGAAGTGCCCGGCAGGATGGCGGCGTAACCCTGAGCGTGGCCGATACGGGCTCCGGCATCATTCCCGAGCATCTGCCGCGAATCTTCGAGCGGTTCTATCGCTCGGATCCGTCCCGGTCGCGGGGTGAGGGAGGAACCGGTCTCGGCCTGGCGATCGTCAAGCACCTCATGGAAGCGCACGGCGGTCGAGTTCGCGCTGAAAGTGAGCGGGGTAAGGGAACCACCATCACTTGCTGGTTTCCGGAATTACTGGTGACCCACGACGAGCAGGCACTCACTCCAGGCCGGGGTGACTCCGGAGTCTAGGAGCGTCTCCGCAGTTGCCAGCTCACGCCGAGATGCGCGACTGCGGTCAGGAGCAGTCCGACGATTGCTCCCGCCAACATCGTGGCCGTCAAGGCCGCAAGCTCGTTGTCAAAGTTCCGGATCCACGCGGTGACCTGCGGCGGAGTAGCGGGGAAAAGTCCGAGTACCACAGCCAGGCCGGCCAGTGCGCCAGCGAGAGCTGCCGCCTTGTACAGGCGAGACCAGCGAAAGGGCTGAACCGAAGTCATCTCAAACTATCACATACTCCAATGCTCAACTGTGCGCAACGGACGATCGAGTATGTCGCTCCGCCACTCGCCGGATGTGCCGCAGCATGCTGCTCCGGATCAGGCTGCTTCCCGGACGGACGATCCGCCAGTAACTCGCAAACTTTCGCCCGGTCACTTCATCGCCACATCGCACCCGGGTTTCAGTCGAGAGCTCCGTGCCAGAGCCACTGGCCGTAACCCGGAAATTCCAGAACGCCTGGGCCAGACCGGCTGGCGGCGGCTCTCGGAACCGCTCCGCTGTCGCGGGAACAACGCCGCCCGTCGGTGTCCAGAAGCGCCCCATGATGCCGAGGACGAACTCTTCTCCGGGCAGCTCAGCGATCAGTGTGAAAGGCGCCGCTCCCACTGAACGCTCACTGGTCACGCGGTTCCTCGGGGATGGAGAGTGACGCAGGACGGTCCAGAGCAAGGCGGGTACGATCCGAAGGCCCATGAGGATACGAACCAGCGCGGGCCGCCCGAGGTCCGCGTCACGCGCGGCCCGATAGACGATCGCGGGGGTCGCCGCGACCGGGATGCAGTGCCGCGAACGAACCTCGTACCGTGGAATCAGATCGTCGAGCAGCGTGGCGAACTCCAAGACCTATTGTAATCAATTCCTATTGACGTGCTCCCCATTCGCTTATACCATGGAGCGCCATTGTAAAAGCAATTGAAAACCATTCTCAACCGAGGACCCCCGTGATCAGGCAGCTCGCCGCTCTCCTCCTCGTTGCCGGATTGCCCACAGTTACTCTGGCCCAGGATAGTGCAACCAGGGCCACGGACCGGGACACCACTCCACTTACTCTGCCTACTATCGAGGTGAAAGGAGCGGCACGGCCCGCCTATCTCACCACTCAAACCAGCAGCGCGACCAAGACCAGCACGCCCCTGCGTGATGTCCCCCAGGCGGTTAGCGTGATTTCGAAGAGCGTTATCGCCGACCAGCGGATGCAGGGCATGGCCGATGTGGCGCGGTACATACCGGGCGTTACCATCGCCCAGGGCGAGGGCAACCGGGATCAGGTGACGATCCGCGGCAACAATACGACCTCCGGGTTCTTCGTCAACGGGCTGCGGGACGACGTCCAGTACTTCCGCGATCTCTACAATGTCGAGCGGGTCGAGGCCCTGAAGGGGGCCAACGCCCTGATCTTCGGCCGCGGAGTCGGGGGCGGGGTCCTCAACCGGGTTACCAAGAGCGCAGAGTGGACCCCTACCCGCGAGCTGCTTCTGCAGGGCGGGTCCTACAACAACAAGCGCACCGCGCTGGACGTGGGCCAGGGAGTGTCCGACGCGCTCGCGCTCCGGATCAACGCGGTGTATGAGGACTCCGATCTCTACCGGAACGAGGTGACTCTCGAGCGGTACGGCATCAGCCCCACAGCAACGCTTCAGCTCGCACCCCGGACCCGGGTGCTGGCTAGCTACGAACACTTCAAAGACAACCGCACAGCCGACCGCGGAATTCCGTCCTTCGCCGGTGCACCCCTCCAGTCGGCGACTCCGCGGACGTTCTTCGGAGATCCCTCACTCAGCTATTCCGATGCGCTGGTGAATATCGGCACGGCGACCATCGAGCACACCACTGGTGGAGAGGTGACCCTGCGGAATCGCAGCGTGTTCGCCGACTACGACAAGGTCTACCAGAACGTCTTTCCGGGGGCCGTGAATGATGCCGGCACCGAGGTGAGTATCTCGGCGTACAACAACTCCACTTTCCGGCGTAACCTGCTCAACGAAAGCGAGCTGACCTACCGCCTCCGGACGGGAGCCGTAACGCAGGTGCTTCTGGCCGGCTTTGCAGTGGGCCGCCAGATCACCGACAACTCCCGCAACACCGGATACTTCAACGACTCAGCCACAACCATCACCGCTCCGGTGAGCAATCCTACAGTCGCGGTTCCGGTGTCCTTCCGCCAAAGCGCCTCGGACCCCAGCAACCATTCTACCGCGACCTCCCTGTCGCTCTACGCCCAGAGTCAGATCATCCTGTCCCGGAGCTGGCAGGCGATCGTGGGTGCACGCTTCGAGCGCTTCGATGTGGATTTTTACAACCTTCGCACCGGGGAGTCGTTGAGCCGGAAGGATGACATCATCTCTCCCCGCGCCGCCCTGCTCTTCAAGCCGGTTGAGAGCATGACGCTGTACTCCAGCTACAGCGTATCCGCCCTGCCCAGCTCGGGCGATCAGTTCTCCTCCTTGAGCGTGACTACGGAAGCTCTCGAGCCCGAGCAGTTCAAGAACTATGAGATCGGTGCCAAGTGGGACATTTTCGACCGGCTATCGATCGCGAGCGCGGTGTACCGGCTGGATCGAACCAACACGACCGCTCCGCACCCGACCGACCCGTCCAGAACGTTACAGACCGGAAGTCAGCGGACCGAGGGATTCGAGCTCAGCCTCACCGGCGCCGTGACCCCGGAGTGGCAGGTAATCGGCGGGTACGCCAATCAGGAGGCCACCATAACGAGCCAGACGACCGCGGCTCCGATCGGCGCCAAGGTTCCGCTGGTTCCCCGCAACACGATCTCGTTATGGAACCGGTACCAGGTGCTGTCTGCCCTGGGATTCGGAGTGGGGGTGATCTATCAGGACGAGATGTACGCAGCTATCGATGACGCGGTGACGCTGCCAGGCTTCACCCGGGTGGACGCCGCGGCATATTACACAGCCAACCGCTATCTCCGGGTACAGGTGAACCTCGAGAACCTGTTCGATCGGAGATACTACGCCACCGCGCACAGCAACAACAACATCACACCGGGATCACCGCGTTCGGTCCGGGTATCCATGGTCACCGGATTCTGACGCTCGGAAGGTGCTTCGCCCGTCCGGATTATGACCGGACGGGCGTTGTGCTTGACGAACCCGATACGTTCCTCTACCAGACTTCGCCCGGGCGCCACTCGACCGACAGCGGCTGTTCCAGATCCAGCACAGGAGTTCTAGGGAGCTCCAGCACCATGATTTCCTCCTCCGGCGTAGGCACCAGGCCCTGATCGGTGCGCACCATTAGTGGGCCGCGCCAGAACCGCCAACCGGCTCTAAGATACAGATCATCCGTTGCCGGAGAGAGCGCGGCGAGATCAAACTCTCTCACCTGCGAAGGGAAATGCCGGAGCAA
>DASPKB010000489.1:0-6940 GCA_035628315.1 Gemmatimonadales bacterium
GACGCATCGTGGATGGTCACCAGGGTCCGCCCCACCAGGGGAGCGGTGTTGCAGAGATTGACCGATAAGCGGCCTCGAGTGTGGATCGGAAGCTCCAATTGCTCCCATCCATGTCCCATCAGCCGCCCTGCGGTACTGACGGTTATGTGCTGCAGCGGGAGACGGCGGGGCTCGGGCCGGGTGGGAGCCACGAGCTGGAGGCGGTACCGGCTTCGAAGTGCCGGGTCCTGAGTAAGGTGGCCATCGAGACCCTGCACCATCTGGGCAGCATAGCGCTGCACACCGGTGGTTGCCTGGGTCAGAAACCGGCCGTTGATGTCGACCACCTTCATGCTGGCGCGACAGGGCGGGGGACGATCTCCGTGTAGTGCAGAGGTGGAGGAGTGCTTTCCGATCCGGTTACGTGATCCGCCCGGTACAGCAAGGCTCCGATGTTGATCCAGAAGAACGCGTGCAGCAGCTCGTAGCCGATCGTCATGTTGAGCATGATGGCCAGCGCACCCAGGAACAGCGCGAGGTACCGGGAGCGCTCCTCGTACGGCACCCTCCGGTAGGCTTGCATGAACCGCCGAACTAGATAGCCCAGCAGGAGGAGTATCAGCAGGAAACCGGCAATGCCGGTCTCCGCAAAAACTTTCAGAAAATCCATGTTGGGGGTGTATCCCGGATTGTATCGCCAGTCTCCATGCAGGGCCTGCCCCCAGTACACCCCGTAGTGACCCGGACCGATGCCGAAGAGCGGGTGCTCCTGAATGATCCGAAGCAGCAGGACGATGTTTCCCAGGCGCTCGACGATGGCTCCGGCAGACAGTCCAGCTTCCAGCGTGGCCGCAAAGGTTGGCAGGCGGATGAGAGCAATTGCCAGCAGCGGCATCGAGGCCAGCACCCCGATAGCGATGAGCTTCCGCCAGCGCCGGTACACGAGGAACAAATAGAGCATCACGAACAGCAGAGAGACTACCGCGAATTTCGACTGGGAAAGCAGCAGCGCCGCTGCCGTGACCAGCGCCAAGGGCCAGTAATGCGCGATGTGCTCCCGGGCCAGCATCAGCAGAAGCGGCGTGAGCAGTGCTACGGAGAGCTGCTGCGGCTCCGCCGTCGGACCGGCCAGGCGCGGAAGCCACCCACCGGTAGGCCAAACCCCCAATGCGCCTCCGAAGGACGGGGCCAGGATTTCGTTTTCCGAGCGGAATCCCGCGAAGTACAAGCCGAGAAGCAGAAAAACGAACAGGGTGGCCAGGCCGCCCGACAAGATGATTCCGTGGATGAAGCGGCGCTCGTCTACCAGCCGGGTGCTGAGCGCATAGTAGCAGAGGTACGCCATAGCAAAAGCCGCGGCGTACTTCGAGAGGTCCATGATGAAGTAGAGCGGGAAGAAGTTCTCCCCGTAAGCCATCTGGCGCACGAACAGCAGCAGGAGGAACACCAGGAACACGGCCACCAGCCGGAGAAAGCCCCGGGCTGCGGGCCCGGCAACGACCGATCCCTTCACCAGCAGGCGAGATAGAATCACTGCCAGACCCACCCAGGCCAGCACGCGCTGGACGGGGAGTGCCACTCCGGCGATTTCGGGAGGACGCAGCCACGCGAAGCAGTAGAGCACGGCTGCTGTCATCGAAAGAAGGGCTATCACACGGGAGAAATCTTTACCCGCGGGGAGCGGTCCGGCGGGCTTCCTCCACCGCGGCGCGGAACTCCAGGTAGTCCGGGGTAGGTGAGCGCCGGGTGCGCGACCAGGCGGCGGCCGTGTAGGCGAGCAGGACGCCAAGCGCGCTTCCAACCACCAGCGCCACGAGGGTTCCCAGTATCCGCCGCGGGCCGCTCGGCCGGACCGGGGCCACCGCCGAATCGATGACGGTCAGCACCGGAGTGTCCCGCACTTCGGCGATGCGCGCTTCCTCGTGGGCCTTGGTGAGCGTCTGATACACTTCCTGGCGGAGCATGACCTCGCGGTTGAGCCGGTTGTACTCAAAGGCGAGCAGGGGTGAGTCGAGGTACTGACGGTTCCGCTGGAGAAACGCCAGCTGCGCCTGCTCCGCGCTCCGCAGCTCCTTCTCGGCCACGGCCAGACGCTCGCCGGAGAATCGCCGCTGCTCCCGCGACTGACTTTGCCGGCTCTCCAGATTGAACCGGTTCAGCAGCTGGACCATATGTTTGGCAACATCGGCCGCCAGCTGCGGTGAGTGCAGCTTCACTTCCAGGCTCACGATACCGGTGGTCTTGTCCGAGGTGGCATCGGTGCGCTTTCGGAGCACCCGCACTCCGCGCTGAAGCCGCTCCTCCGCCGAACTTCCTTTCACTTCGAGAAGCTGCAGCAGGGGCCGCTTGACCGCGGCGGAATCGGGATCGCTGAACTCCTGGAGCAGCGTCGAGCGGAGCACTTCGTCGCTGTGCGCCAGCTTCACGAAGAAATCCGGTGACACGCTGCCCGAGCTGGTACTGCCCAGCCCCAGTTGTCCGGCCAATCCCGCGAGGCCCACGAGGCTGCTCATGAATCCGGAGCCGCTGGAGTTTTCAGGGGTAAACGTGGTGACCGCGGTGTAGGTAGGCCGCTGGAGCAGCAGAAACAACAGGGTGGCGAGCGCGCAGCCGATCGCGGTCGCTGCGATCAGCCGCCAGCGGCTGACGAGCGGCGTCATCAGCTCGAAGATCGATACGTCCGCTTCAGAGGGTGCGCTGCGTGCCGGCTCCGCGCCGGGCCTCAATCCCGCGGTCAATTCTGGTTGGCCACGATGACCAGCGTGATTAGACCGGTGAGCACCGACGCGACGGTGCTGATCACTCCGGTCACGTTGCTGGGTTGATCCTGGATTCGCTTGGCGGGCACGAACACCACCGCGCCGGGTTTGGGCTTGGGTACGTCGTCCGCGAGGACGACCCGCCGCTTCACCCCCTGACGCTTGCCGTTCGGCTGGGTCACGTAAGCGTGCTTGTTGTCGCTCAGCTGGGTGTAACCACCGGCGGCATTCACGTACCAGTCGAGTGATTTCCCGGGACTGTACGGCACCGCACCCGGTGAGTTCACCGTCCCTTGCACCATGACGATGGGGTTGTACTCGGGAATGTGGATGGAGTCGCCACCGACCAGGATGATGTTGTCCCGCGAGTCGTCGTCGTCCAGCACCTCGGGCAGATCGAGCCCCACCCGCTCCACGTAGCCGCGCGGGAGTGTGTCGCTTCCGGGCTCCAGCTGCTGGTCCAGACGGCGTGGCTCGACGTCCGACGGCTGAAGCCCGGGCCGGTACATCCGATAGAAGTAGATCCCGCCCGGATAAGCCTGCTCGGTGAGGCCTCCGGCCCGTTTCAAAAGGTCCCGTAGCCGGTCGGTCTTCGTCTTCAGGGCATAGCGTCCAGGATGCTTCACCTGTCCCGTCAGATACACCAGGCGCTGAGTCTCCCACCCGGGCTGGCGGCGAATGAGGACATTGTCGTAAGGCTTGAGTGCGATATCGGGAACACCCGCGGCCCCGCCGGGGTGAGGCGGCTCCAGGGGAATTCCGTCGGTGCCTCCGCTGGCGAGGGCCGCGGAGTCGAGCCGCACCCGGATGGTTTGCGCCAGCATTCCGGGGTCGTCCGTAGCGTCCCGCCGGGCGATCTCCGCTTCACGAAGATCTGCGTCTTCGGTGACACCCTCTGCCAGGAGCACCAGGTCCCGCATGGTCATGCCTTCGCGGAATGGGACCCGTCCGGGATTGCGCACTGCGCCCGTCACGGTGACGTACCGGGTCGGCAGGAAGGCGGAGCGGGAGAACACCCGGATCTCGTCCTCTTCCTGAAGCACCAGATCGTTGACAACGGCTCCGGCAGTATCAGTGAAGGCGGAACGAAGCTGGATCCGGCTCGAGTCCTCGTTGGTCCGGGAGATCAGGATCCGCTCGAGATACACATCGGGCTTGGGCCCCCCCGCCAGCCGAATGGCTTCGCTCAGCTTCATCCCCGGCCGGTAGCCCACCTGGCCTTCGACCCACACGTTGCCTCGTACGGTGACGTATCCGCGGAGCCGCTCGGCGATAGCAAGCACGGTCACCGAATCACCCGGTTCCATGGGGACCGCCGGCACGGTTCCGCCGGCCAGCTGCTCCGGACCGACATCCACCACAACCCTTGCCCTCGACCCGGTTCCTCGGGACTCCGGGGGGAGGATACGGTGTATACGCACCCGGGTCTGGTAGGCGGCGGGTCCGAATCCTCCCGCGAACTCGAGCAAATCCCGCAGCGTCTCTTCCGGCAGCAGCTCGTAGACCGCCGGACGGGTTACCTCGCCGGCAACCCTGACGAAGCCGCTGTGCACCGGAACGAAGACCACGTCGCCATTCTGGAGCCGAACCTCGCTCGCGTTAATGCCGTGGAGCAGGTAGTCGTACACGTCTATCGTTGCAATCAGCTTCTCGCCCCGGCGCACCTCGACCTTTCGGAAGCTGCCGCTGGTGGTGGGCCCGCCGGCCGAGTACAGAGCAGTGAGCACAGTTCCGGCCGCGGAGATCTGGTATGCGCCGGGCCGCACTACATCGCCGATGACGAAGACCTGAATGTTCCGCAGGCGGGCAAGCGAGATCTGGAATTTCGTGGTGGCGTTGGGTGAGCGGCGCACGCCGGAGTACACCCGGCGGAGACGGGCGTAGAGCTGGTCTTCCAGCTGGCCCATAGTCAGGTTGGCGACATATACCTGGCCCACCTGGGGAATCACAACGAAGCCTTCGCGGGTTACGTTGAGCGTGTAAACCTCCTCCACGTCACCAGTCAGAATCAGCACCAGCACATCGCCCGGCCCGAGGCGATAGTTCTCGTCTACCGGGCCTGACTGGACCGGCTGAAAACGGGTGGAAGTTCTCCGGAAGGTTTCGATGCCGAAGAGCTTGAGCCCCCGTCCCTGGAGGACGGCGAGCGAATCTGCCAGGGAGTCGGCTCGCGCCGAGTCGGCCCGGACCAGACGAATCGAATCGAGGACCTGCTGGAGTGAGTCGGACACCACCAGCGTGGAGTCCTGCAGCTGAAGCGAATCGGCTTCTTGTACGCTCAGGATGCCGAGGCTGCGTACCGCATCCAGAGTGCGCGGGCCGGGGCGAACCCGCCGAGTGGTGTCGGCGCCCGAGAGATAGTCATCGAGCAGCGTTTCGGGATAACCCGATGCGCGGAGCCGGGCGCGGACCTGGTCCGGCGTGAGTCCGGATTCGAGCAGCCGCTGCCGGAGACGTTCCACGACCTGAGGGTTCTGCAGCGCTTCGCGAGCCTGCTCGGGGCTGGGCAACTGTTGCCCGGGCTGCACCTGGGGGATCTGGGCGGACGCCCCGGGCGCACTCAACATCAGAGCCGCCACCGCGAAGACCGGGACGGCGGGCCGCAGCACTCGAAGAAGGGAACACATGGGGGGTTCGAAGTTCGCCCGTAAGTCGCCCGATGTCAACCGCTTGCAGGGGTGAGCGAACGCCAGAAGGCAAGAGTTTTCTGGGCTACCGCCGCGTCGGAGAACTCTTCGATCAAACGCTGCCTGCCGGCTGCCCCCAGGCGCTCGCATTCGGCGCGGTCGGCGTAGAGCTCCTGCAGTGCGGCCGCGAGCGCCGGCACGTTCTCTTCAGGGACAATCTTGCCGGTGTCACCCACGATTTCGGGCAGCGCTCCTGAGTCCGTGGCCACAACCGTTACGCCGTTGGCCATGGCATGGAGTGCGCCGCGGGCCGCGGTGGCCACCCAGCGCGGCGTGGTGCGGGCCGGAAAAACCACGCAATCGAGACGAGGCCAGACCTCATCAACGGCGGCACGGGGCAGGGGACCGAGCCAAGAAACCCGGGCCGAGATGCCCAACCGCTCGGCCAGCGCCTCGAGCTCTTCCTGCGAGGGACCGGTGCCGATGACGGTAAGAGTCCACTTACCGGTTAGCCCCACGCAGGCTCGAAACAACAGATCGAGTCCGCGCTCGGGGACCAGGCGGCCGACAAATCCGATAGACAGTCCCTGGTGCGGCACGCGCGGAAGCGCCGGAGGCGGCGTCACCCCGATGAGCGGCAAGGTGATGTGCGGAGTGAGCGGGCGGCGCTTGGTAGCAATGGCGAGGGCCAGGCGGTTGGCGGCGATGATGCCGTTCGCTTGGCGCAGGATGCGCTCGCGCCGGAATCGCTGCCTCAGCCCGTATCCTGCGGTCAGGCTCTCAGTGGTCGAGAGGACCGTGCGGATTCCAAGTCGGCGGGCAAGCCGGGTAGACGCCACTGCCGGTTGGGTCCACGGCTCCTCTTCGATATGAACGAGATCCGGCCGAAAGTCGGCCAGCAGGCGCCGGAGAGTCTTGGCCTGCCAGTGCAGCCGGCTCGGCTCGGTCATCCGGCCATGCACCGGGACCGGGACCACCCGCACTCCGGCGTCATCGCCCCAGGTGGTGCGATGGGAGCGGCCATCGTTGGCTGCCCAGCGGTCGGGCACCGCCACCGCGAGGCTGACGCCCAAACCCGCGAGGGAGCGGAGCTTCGCCCGGTTGCCCGGATCGGCGTACAGATGAGAGATGATGACGGCGCGCATTTTAGTCACCAATATAGACCCCATGCGCATCCTCCACCTCGCCAAGTACTACTGGCCCCGGTCCGGCGGCATGGAGCGCGTCGTACAGACACTGGCCGAAGGCGCCGCAAACCTCGGGCATCACGTTGAGGTGGTTGCGGTCGAAAGCATCGGTCGCCGGGGTGAGCCGATCCGCCAGCGCTCGCTGGTAACCAGGGCATTTTCGTTTGCCGCACTGGGATCACAGGAGATCGCGCCCGGCTACATCGCGGCCGCGTGGAAGCGGGCCGACATCATTCACGTGCACCATCCTCATCCGCTAGCGGACCTCGCCTGCCTGCTCCGGGCGGCGAAGACTCCGGTCGTCGTCACTCAACACGCCGATTCGCTGCGATCGATCTATCGCCCAATGACGCGCCTGGTGATCAGACGGGCTCGCGCCGTGGTGGTG
>DASPKB010000490.1:0-2198 GCA_035628315.1 Gemmatimonadales bacterium
CAAGCCGGGTCTTCTGAAGCTGCGGGAACTCCGAAACCAGGTGGTGCGAACGCTGGGCTATCCCGACTACTTCACCTATCAGGTGTCCGACTACGGGATGAGCACGGGCGAAATGCTCCGATTGACCGAACGGTTGATGCAGGATCTGCGGCCGCTCTACCGCGAGCTCCATACCTGGGCCCGGTACGAGCTTGCTGGACGGTATGGTGTGCCGGTGCCGGATCAGCTCCCCGCGCATTGGCTGCCGAATCGCTGGGGCCAGGACTGGAGTGCCCTGGTCGAGGTGGAGGGGTTGGATGTAGATGCAGCGCTGAAGCAGCGGTCCGCCGAGTGGGTGGTGCGTCAGGGCGAGAACTTCTACCGGAGCCTGGGCTTCGACTCCCTTCCCAGCAGCTTCTGGTCAAAATCCTCGCTCTATCCGCTACCGCCCGACGCTCCCCACAAGAAAAACACTCACGCATCGGCCTGGCACCTGGACCTCGATCGCGACGTGCGGTCTCTGATGAGCGTGGAGCCCAATCGGGAATGGTACGAGACGGTGCATCATGAGCTGGGGCATGTGTACTACTACATGAGTTACAGCCGACCCGAGGTCCCGCTCGTACTGCGGTCTGGCGCGAATCGGGCCTATCACGAAGGTGTGGGATCGATGATGGGCCTCGCCTCGCTCCAGCGCCGTTTCCTTGCGGGGCGGGGGCTGGTCTCACCTACAGCGCAGGTCGACAGCATGGCGCGCCTGCTCCAGGAAGCTCTCGGATACGTCGTGCTCATACCCTTCGGGGCCGGCACCATGACCCGGTTCGAGCACGCATTGTATGCAGAGAACCTGCCCGCAGATCAATTCAACGCCAGGTGGTGGGAGTTGGCCCGGAAGTACCAGGGCATCGTCCCTCCCGGGCCTCGGGGCGAGCGGTGGGCCGATGCGCTCACGAAGACCCACATCAACGACGATCCTGCCCAGTACTACGATTACGCTCTCTCTTACGCTCTGCTGTTCCAGCTGCACGACCACATCGCCCGCAGAATCCTGCGGCAGGATCCGCACGACACGGATTATTACGGCAACCGGGAAGTCGGCGACTTTCTGAAGCGTCTCATGGCACCAGGGGCAAGCCGGCCCTGGCGGGACGTGCTCAAGGAGACCACCGGCCGAGAGCTGGATGGCAAAGCCATGGTCGAGTACTTCGCACCTTTATACCGTTGGCTGCAGGAGCAGAATCGCGGGCGAAAGGCCACACTCCCTGAGCTCTAATCAGAAATTCGCCTCGAGCCCGAGTCGAATCCGGCGGCCCGGACCGGTAAGCTCCTGGCGGCCACGCAGGGCTTGGTAGAGGGCATCCGAGGCTCTCCGCTGTTCGGTGACATCAAAAAGGTGATCGCCGTTCCCAAAGCGCTCCTCGGCGCGAATAAGGTACACACAGTTGGGAGCGGACGAGGAGCCGCCCACGTCGGTCCAGGCACTGCAGCCCGGTCGCGGATCGGCTTGGCCCATTCCCAGGTCGATCGATCCATCTCCCCTGAGTGCACCCGACGCCGCAGCCTCGGACGCGAAATCTGCGCTGTCCGCCTCCCAGTTGAACTCCTGTTCGGCAAGATTCTCGGTTTCCCCGGTGGCTGTGAAGACCGCCAGGACGTTGGCAAAGTTCAGCAGATTCCTGGCATCGAGATATCCGGTCAGCCGGCGACCGGGCCCGAAGCTCTTCGTCAGCCGCAGGTCGAGCTGCTTGTAGGCCGGAAGACGGGCACTGTTTATGGGATCAGTGAGTGCGAAAACGCACAGGTCAGGCGACAGGATAAATCCGCTGCCGCATCTCGTGTAGGATGTGCCACTGGAAAAACGAAAGGTGGTCAACACCGCGACATCGCGCAGAATCGCACCCAGGGTGGATCCCTGGTTCCAGTGCTCAGGTACTGATAGCGCAACCGCTCCAGTCAAGGAATGCGGCCTGCTGGTGGTGCTGGGTACCAGTAGATCACCGCCCCCGAGGCTCCCCGAAGGAAAGTCAATCTTGGCATCCTGGTAGGAATACCCCAGCCAGCCAGTGAGTGACGCACCCCAGTTGCGCTCGAGCTTCAGGTCGATCCCGCGCACCCTGCCGGATCCCTCGTTCGTCACGACGTACAGGAGCGCGTTGGAGCCGGTAGCCGGGTCGGATCGCAAGACCCGCCGGACGAACATGTTCGACCGTAATGATTTC
>DASPKB010000491.1:0-7892 GCA_035628315.1 Gemmatimonadales bacterium
AGATGCGCGAACAGCTGATGGAGTCGCTCGCTGTTCGCGTAATCCAGATTACCGGAAGGCTCGTCCGCCAGTACTACAAGCGGGTCGGCCACCAGCGCCCGCGCCACGGCCGCCCGCTGCTGTTCCCCACCGGACAGCTGAGAGGGCCGGTGAGACATGCGGCCGGCCAGACCGACGGCCGCGAGCAGCTCTTCGGCCCGGGATCGCGCCTTGCTATCGTCCTCGCCCGCAATAAGCAGCGGCATCATCACATTCTCGAGCGCCGTGAACTCACGGAGCAGATGATGAAACTGAAACACAAAGCCCAGTTTCTTGTTGCGCAATGAGGCCAAACTTTCGCCGTCCTCATCTTCGTAGGATTGTCCTGCCAGGCGGACGGTGCCGCCGGACGGAGCGTCGAGCGCGCCCAGCAGATGGAGGAGGGTACTCTTGCCGGACCCGCTCGCTCCGACAATGGCGACAAACTCGCCCCGGTCCACTGTGAGGTCTACCCCGGCAAGCACCTCGATGGGGTTGCCGTCACCGCCGCGATAGACCTTCCGCAGCCCCTGGGCCTCGAGGATCGCACTCATTCGTGACGGATCGCCTCTACCGGCGTGAGGGCGGCCGCCGAGCGCGAGGGGTATACGGTCGCGAAGAGGGCGATCGCCAGGCTGGCTACCACCACCACGCCCACGTCGAACCACTCGATGTGCACCGGGAGGTGATCGATGAAGTAGATGGCTGGATTGATTCGCACCCACCCCGACCGGTCCACCACGTATGCCACCGAAAGCCCCAGGAACACGCCGATCGCCGTTCCAACCACCCCTATCACTGCGCCCTGAACCAGGAAAACCCGCGCCACCGACGACCCCGTCAAACCCATCGCCCTAAGAATCCCGATCTCCTTGGTCTTATCGGTCACTACCATTGTGAGGGTGCCCACAATGTTGAAGGCAGCGACTACCATGATGAAAAAGATAATCAGCCCCATTGCGAGCTTCTCCAGCTCCAAGGCACTGAAGAGACTGGAGTTCTGGGTCTGCCAATCCAATGCGCGGTAGGGATAGCCGAGCTTTTGCTCCAGCGACTCTCCGATTCCAGGAGCGCGGTCGGGATCGTTCACCCGAACCGCGATGCCCGAAACCGCATTGCCCAGCCCGGTAAATCGCTGGGCAATGGCGAGCGGCATGACCACAAATTGGTTGTCGTACTGAAACATTCCCGTGTCGAAGAGACCCGTCACCTCGAACTTCCAGAACTTCGGTACTGCAACGCCAAGGGCCGGGTTCACCTTGGCCTGCGTAACCGGAACCAGGGTCACAAGGTCGCCAGGGTACACCGACAGGCGAGATGCCAGGCGCGAGCCCAGGAGAATGCCTCCATCCACCCCCGGCTTGGTCGTCCTGAAAGACAGGTCTCCCTGCTTGATCGACTGCGGCAGCGAGGTAACCGATTTGCTGCCGGTATCGGGATCGAACCCGAGCAGGTTCACTCCCTCGCCATAGTCCTGGCCCGCTGTGATGCCGGCCTGACTGATGACTTCAGGGCTCGCCGCGATGACTCCGGGTTCCCGCCTGATCCGCTTGATTACGGACTGCCAATCATCCACTCGAAGGCCCGAACCATATGTCAGAATCCGCAGGTGGGGATTCGCTACGAGAATGCGTTCCCTGAGATCGTCGCGCAGCCCGTTCATTACACCGAGCACGACGATGAGCGCCGTCACCCCTACGGCAACGCCTCCGGTGGAGATCACCGTATTGAGCGACGCCGTCCGGGAATTCCGGCGGCTCGTGAGGTAGCGCCGCGCGATCCGCCACTCGAGTCTGCTGGGCCAGCGGAGGCCGGCGATGAGCTCCCGCACTACTGCTGGAACCCGGATCCGACGGCGCGAGCGCCCGACTGCCTGTCCGCCTGTCATGTCCCCTCCGGGCGCATTGCCGGAAAAATGATTACGTCCCGGATGGAGGGCTGGTCGGCAATCAGCATCATGAGACGGTCAATACCAAGCCCCATCCCGCCCGCCGGCGGCATACCGTATTCCAGCGCCCGGATGTAGTCGGCGTCGAAGCTGTGAGCCTCCTGGTCGCCGCGTGCCCGCTGCTGCATCTGCTCCTCGAATCGGCGCCGCTGATCGTCCGGATCGTTCAACTCGCTGAACGCATTGGCCAGCTCCCGGCCTCCGACGAACAGCTCGAACCGTTCGGTCAGGTCGGGCTCGGACCGGTGTTCCTTGGCCAGCGGGCTCAAGGCCTTGGGGTAGTCGACCACAAAGGTTGGCTGAACCAGGTGTGGCTCAACGAACGTCTTGAAGACCTCGTCCTGTAGCCGGGCCCCCGCGAGTGCCGCGGTCGCTTCGGGGTCCGTGCCCGTGCGTAGCAGAGCCTGCCGCATCTCGTGATCAGTGGCGCTCCGGAGATCGAGGCCGGCACGCGTCTTCACTGCCTCGAGGAACTTCACACGGGGGAAAGGAGGGCTGAAATCCAGATGGGTCCCGTACCGCTCCAGCACCCGGCTTCCGAGGCAATGCTCCACTACGCCGGCTACCAGCGCTTCGGTGAGCTCCATCATGTCGCCGTAATCGGCATAGGCCTGGTACACCTCGAGCATGGTGAATTCCGGATTGTGCGTTCGATCCATCCCCTCATTCCGGAAATCGTGGCCGATCTCGTATACCCGTTCGAAGCCCCCGACCAGAAGCCGCTTCAAGTACAGCTCATCGGCGATGCGCAGGTAGAGCTGCATGTCAAGCGCATGGTGGTGCGTCACGAATGGCCGGGCAGCCGCTCCGCCGTAGAGCGGCTGCAGCACCGGTGTCTCTACTTCCAGAAAACCGCGCTCGTCCAGAAAGCGCCGGATGAAGGCAGTTGCCTGTGCACGCAGCCGGAAGACCTGGCGCACCTCAGGGTGTACCGCGAGATCGGCATAGCGCTGGCGGTAGCGCACCTCGGGATCGCTCAACCCTCCGAAGGTGACCGTCCCGTCAGGGCCCGCCTGGGTCTTGCCGCGAGGCAGCGGGCGCAGCGACTTGGCCAGCAGCGTGACCTCCGAAGCGCGGACTGTAATTTCTCCCGCCTTGGTGCGAAACAGCCGGCCACGAACGCCGATGTGGTCGTCCAGATCGAGGAGCTCCACCAGCTCGTACCGGTCCCCAAGGTCATCGCGCCGGAGGTAGATCTGGACCCGGCCGCTGGGATCCTCGATGTGGCCGAAGACCACCTTGCCCTTTGGCCGCCAGGATTCGATCCGCCCCGCGATTGCGATCTCCGGGCCGTCCTCTCCCATTTCATCCCGATACGCCGCTACGGCCTCTGCCGCCGTGTGGGTACGCTCGTAGCGATAGGCGAACGGCCGCACGCCCAGAGCCTCGAGCGCGGCTCGTTTTTCCCTCCGGGCCACCTCTACATACGAGCGCTCCTCAACGGTGCTCATCCGATTATGCCGCCTTGCCGCCGAATCGCTTTAAGTACGCCTGGATAAATGGATCGAGGTCTCCATCCATCACCCGCTGTACGTCCGCAACCTTTACCTCGGTGCGGTGGTCGTTCACCATGGTGTAGGGCTGAAACACATAGGAGCGGATCTGGTTCCCCCAAGAGTTGTCAGTCTTGGTGGCTTCCACCAAAGCCCGGGCCGCTTCCTGCTCTTCCAGCTTCTTCTGGTACAGTGCGGCTCGGAGCATCTTCATGGCCGTGGCCCGGTTCTTCGTCTGACTCCGCTCCTGCTGACAGGAGACCACCGTGTTCGTAGGTATGTGGGTCAGGCGAACCGCCGACGATGTCTTATTGACGTGCTGGCCCCCCGCACCGGAGGCCCGGAAGACATCCATTTTGATGTCCTCATCCCGCAAGTCGATCTCGATCGTATCGTCGACATTAGGGTAGACGAAAACCGACGCAAACGAGGTGTGCCGCCGGGCCTGGGAATCGTAGGGGGATATCCGCACCAGCCGGTGCACGCCCTTCTCGGCCTTGAGATAACCGTAGGCGTACTGGCCGCGTATCTCGATCGAAACCGATTTGATTCCGGCCTCTTCTCCGGGGAGGAGATCGAGCACCGACACCTCGAAGCCGTGGCGCTCCGCCCAGCGGACGTACATCCGCATGAGCATTTCGGCCCAATCCTGTGACTCGGTGCCGCCGGCCCCAGGATGGATCGTCAGCAGGGCGTCCCTCGCGTCCTCAGGACCCTGCAGCATGGCCTGGAGCTCGAAAGCCTCGGCCGCGCTCTCTATCTCTTCGGCCTCCCGGGCCAGCTCGCTGTGCAGCCCTTCATCCGGCTCCGCCTCGAGCAGCTCCGCCATCTCCAGCGAGCCACGGAGCCGATTATCCAGATTGTCGTAGGGAGTGAGCCAGTTCTTGAGAGCCTTGATTTCCTGCACCGATGCTCGCGCTGATTCCGGATCTGCCCAGAAGCCGGGCTGTGCCTGCAAGGCTTCGAGCGCGCTCAGGCGCTCGGACTTGGCAGGCAAGTCAAAGAAAGTCTCGTAGTTCAGTCACGCGCCTTTGCAGGGCGGACAGGCGGTCCAGCAGCTCGGACATTCCGTGTCTCCCGAGGGGTCTGACTCGAAAGCTAATGCAGAGGGCGAGGCCTAAAAAACCTGCCGGCCGCCGGCCAGAATTTCGTTCAGGGCTTCCCGGAAGTAAGGAGTGGAATCCGCCACATCTCGTCCCACCTGCTCCGCATACTCCTCCCAGCTCTTCTTGATCTCCTCCTCGAAGAGCTCCTTCAGATTCCCGTCCCGGAGTCCTTCCTGCCGTTTTCCCGGGTGATAGACGACCATGTCGGAAATGAGAGCCCGGGCGAGCCGCCGAGCCTTGAGCGCTGGATCCTGCGACAAGAAGGGGTTAACCGGGCGGGTTCCAGCTGGAGCCGGCGCCGGCGCGCTGGACGGACTTGCAGGAGGCCGGGACACCGGCACCGCGGGTGGGGTACCGCTTGGGGACGCGGGTCTTGGAGCAGCCGCGGCCGGTGCCGCCGGCCTGGGAGGCCCTGAGGGTGATGCCGGCGGGACAGTGGTGGGTCGCGCGACGGGGGTGGCCCCGGCCGGACTCACCGGCCTCTGGGGGGACCCGGGCTTGGGAGCAGATGGCGGTACTGCCGCCGCTGGCCTCTGGACCCCGCTCGGGGCGACTCGGGGTGGCTCCGGTCGGGGTGGCTCCGCTCGGGGAGGCTCCATCCGGCGGGGTGACAACGGTGACGGCTCCGGACGAGCCGGCTCGGGACGAGGCGGTTCCGCGCGAGGAGGTTCGGCACGAGGAGGCTCGGCGCGGAGTGCTGGGGATTCCCGGTTTGGCTCAATCCGCGGAGCCTGGGAGACCAGTGATTCAGGTTTGCTGGCGGCGGGCTGCATCGGGGCCGCTACGGGCGCCGCATCGCCCTCCCGACGAACCGCGAAGACGGCGCTGCACACGTTGCAGCGCGCCCGCACTCCACCCTGGGGAACCTTGGCCGGATCCACCCGGTAGATGGTGGCGCAGTTCGGGCAGGTAACATTCATCTCAGGATCCTCTAGGCCTTTCTCGAGAGGCAGGCCCTGGCCTCTCCTCACCGTCGGAGGCGTGCCGCCGGTCCACGACGAAAACCGAGCCAGGGAGCGTCTTGGCGTAACTCTTCATCTCGGTGGCAAGCTCACTGACCTGGGCTGGATGCGCAAATCGGCGATGCCGGTTAGTAACGATCCCAATCGACAAGGTCATGAGCGGAACCCGGTGCAGCTGCCCCCGGCGGTCCTTGCCAAAGAAATATCCGGCTCGCCGGTCCTGGTCGTTGTACTGCAAGGGTACCAGCGCGTCGAATACCTCGAGGATCTCGCTGCACACCACACTGATATCACTGGCAGGGATGATGAAGATGAAGTCATCGCCCCCGATGTGGCCTACAAAACCGCGGGGACCCAGCAGTCCCTTCACTACATCGTGGAGAACGCGGGAAAGAATGTAGATGACCCGGTCACCCTCGTAGTAGCTGTAGCGGTCGTTGAATTCCTTGAAGTGGTCGAGGTCGGCGTAGCAAACCGCGAACTCCTGATTGGATTCGAGCCGGCGGCGGATTTCACGCTCGATCTCGGTGGTTCCGGGAAGCCGGGTCGAAGGGTGCACCGACACGTCACGCTCAGTGCGTACCAGCATCGCATCCAGGCGGGACCGCTGCTCCGCAGGTGGAAACAACCCGGTTATGACTTCGTCGGCTCCGGCCGCAAACCATCCCTGCACGCTCTCGGGATGATGCGAGGAGGCAATAGTAGTTACCGGCACAATGGCGGTGAACGCATCACTCTTGAGCCGCCGAACCAGCCCCTGGCCGGCAGTGCCGTCGTTATCCCCGTCAATGAAAAGCAGGCATGGGTGACCCCGAAGGACAATGGCCTCGACTTCCTCCGGCTCGCTGAACACCAGGAGCGGAAAGGAATGGACCGAAGCCCACTGCCGTACCAGGGCCGGTACCGGACACCCGTCCGGCGAAAAGAAGAGAATCGTCGGGCGATTCCGCACCCATGCCCTCTCGTAAGAAGTTACTCCTGGCTAACTTACAAGCTCAGTCCCGCAAGTCAAACCAGGGAGCAAACTGCCGCCGCACCGCTGGCATGCAGCATTTTGCAGCCCGGAGGCCACACGCTGTCAGGCTAGAGTATCGGTGCGAGAAGGAGGGAGACGTGAGCTTTAGAGCGGCTTCGCTTCGTCGATCAGCATGATGGGTATGCCATCCTCGACCGGATACACCAACCGGCAGGCATGGCACACCAGTGACTCCGGGCTGGTTCGATACTCGAGCTCTCCCTTGCACTTGGGGCAGACCAGAATCTGAAGCAGCTCAGGCGCCAGGGTCATGCGAGCTCCTTGAAGATGAGGTGCCGGCAGATGCCGCCGGTGCGATCGGGGGGAAACCGAACCGGGCCAGCGCTGATCCGCTCTTTCGCCAGTTCGGCAGCGCCTTGACCCAGGAATCGAGGTACACCGGGGCGCCAATCAGCTCTTCTAACCGCGACCGCGCGTGAGCGCCGATGGCCTTGATGGTAGAGCCGGAACGGCCGATCACGATGCCCTTCTGCGACTCACGTTCGACATAGAGCGTGACCCGAATGTATATGGGCCGCTCGGCTTCGCGAAACTCCTCGACTTCCGCGGTAAACGAATACGGCAGCTCGTCACCGAGCAGCTCGAAGGCCGCCTCTCGTAGGTACTCGACCACGAAGAATCGAAGCGGCTGGGTACCGATGTCCTCGGAATCGTGCTCGAATTCGCGCTGGGGGAGGTGTCCCCGAATTGTTTCCAGCAGCGGAGGAATCCCGGTGTCACCGCTCGCGGCGACCACCGGCGCGGTCCGCTCCAGGTGAGCGCGCACTTTCGGGGACACGAGATCGCCTTTGGTGTAGACCAGGAGCAACGGATTACCCAGCGGTGCGCTCAGCCGGGCGAGCTGCTCGAAGGGAGGGGCCGGAGCTTCCGGGGCGGGATGCAGATGGAGAACCAGGTCCATTTCGCGGGCGGTGGCGAGGGCATGCTCTCGCATCCGTTCCTGCAGGAGATACTCCGGATCAAGAAGGCCGGGGAGGTCGTGGAAGATGTACTGAGTGTCCCCCTCTGTACGTATTCCGGTAACCGGCAGCCGGGTAGCCTGCGGCTTTGGGCTAACAATGGCCAGGTGCTGTCCTACCACAGCATTGAGCAGGGTCGATTTGCCGACGTTGGGGGCGCCGGCAAGTGCGATGTGACCTGAGCGCGTAGTCATCGAGCTGGAAGGTACATGAAAGCCCGCCAGGCGCAGCCTGGCGGGCTCTCTGAGGACAATCAGCCGTCTTGCTACTCGATGACGATGTCTACCCGGCGGTTCTTTTCCCGGTTGGCCCTGGTGTCATTAGGAGCAATGGGCCTGGTGCGTCCGAACCCCTGGGTCGAATGGATCCG
>DASPKB010000492.1:0-4200 GCA_035628315.1 Gemmatimonadales bacterium
ATCATCGTGAAGCGCATCATCGGCCCGCACGACTGGAACTCACCGGTGAACCGCGCCCTGATCGAGCGCCTCCTCGAGCGGCCCGCCAGCTAGAATGGCCGACCTCATCCTCGGCATCGAGACCTCCTGCGATGAGACCTCGGCAGCCGTGGTTCGCTCTGAAGACGGGGTCGCCTCGCTCGCCTCCCTGGTCATTCTTTCGCAGGACGTGCATCGGATCTTCGGCGGGGTGGTTCCCGAGCTGGCCAGCCGGGCGCATGTGCAGGTTATCGGCTCGGTGATCCAGCAGGCACTCGATGAAGCCGGCATAAGCCTGGAGCAGCTCGACGGCATCGCGGTGACGGCCGGACCGGGACTGGTGGGATCGCTGCTGGTTGGAGTGATGTACGGGAAGACACTGGCATACAGCCTCGATTGTCCACTGCTGGGCGTGAACCACCTGGAGGGGCACCTCTTCGCCCCGGCGCTCGAAGATCCCGAGCTCGAGCCCCCCTTCATCGCGTTACTGGTGAGCGGTGGACACACCATGCTGCTGGACGTGCCCGCCTGGGGTGAGTACCGCATGCTTGGCCAGACACTCGACGACGCTGCAGGTGAGGCGTTCGACAAGGTCGCCAACCTGTTGGGACTGGGATATCCGGGCGGGGCGGCCATCGAGCGTATAGCGCGGAACGGCCGCCCGGGCAGGTTTCGTTTCCCGACTCCCCTGCTCCAGGAGCTCGAACGCGACGGGCCCAACAAGTACGCCTTCTCCTTCAGCGGTCTCAAGACGGCCGTGCTCAGGGCCGTGCGCGACGGTGGCTCAACCCCCACTCCTCCGATGGACCCTGAATCAACCGCCGACGTGGCGCGCGGCTTTCAGGAGGCTGCAATCGCCGTGCTGGTAGCCAAGACGGCGCGTGCGGTGGAGACCAGCGGGTACAACGTGGCCACTATCGGAGGCGGCGTGGCTTGTAATCGCGCCCTTACCGAAGCACTTCGCAGCCGGCTGGCGGGGCAGGCCCGGGTCAGCGTAGCTTCTCCGCGGCTCAACACCGACAACGCAGCTATGATCGCCGCGGCGGGCGCCTGGCGGCTTGCCAGAGGCGAGCGGAGCGGCCTGGATCTCGAGCCGCGTGACGATCTCCCGCTGCCCGGACTGGCATCTCACTCTCACGGATCGACTTCATGACGGTCTACCCGTTCATCGTTCATCTCGGACCACTCGAGATCACCGGCTACGGCTTGATGCTGATGGTGGCCTTTCTGATGGGCGGCTGGCTCATTGCACGGCAGCTTCGGGAGAACCAGCTCCGAGAGGACTACGCCGCCGATATCGTTGCCGCGGCAGTCATTGGCGGGATCATCGGCGCCAAACTCTGGTATGTAGCCCTCACCCAGGATCTGGACGCCATATTCTCCCGCGGGGGACTGGTCTGGTACGGCGGATTCATCGGCGGAGCGCTCGCGGTGATCCTGAATGGGTGGCGTCTCAAGGTTCCGGTTCGATGGACCATGCAATTAGCCGCCCCAGCTCTTGCGGCAGCGTATGCGCTGGGACGTGTGGGATGCTTCCTGGTCAACGATGATTATGGGCGGCCCACCAGTCTGCCCTGGGGCATGAAGTTCCCGGAGGGGCTACCACCTTCTACCGCCGGCAATCTCAACCAGCTCTTCGGTATCCCTGTCCCACCCGGCATTGATCCTGCAACGGTACTGGCGGTTCACCCCACCCAGTTGTACGAAGTCGCGGCCATGCTACTGGCGTTTGCCGTCCTCTGGTCGCTCCGGAAGCGGGGGAATCCGGCCGGCTGGCTTTTCGGGTTGTATCTGATCTTCGCTGGCGTTGAGAGATTCCTGGTGGAGTTCGTGCGCGCCAAGGACGATCGGCTGCTGGGCGCGTTTACGCTGGCCCAGCTGACCAGCATCGTAATTCTCCTGATTGGTATTTGGTTGATGGCTGCTTGGCGGCGGGCTGCTGATCCGCCCCCAGGGATCTATTTGGAGACCGGCAAGAAAAGCGCTTTGTCAAAAGCTTAAACAGTTGTACAAGCTCATGTGTGGCAAGAGCTTGCGCTTTCCCGGTTAGAACCTGTACAGCCTCTATACGAAAAGTTGCACTTGGGCTCCGGCCGTCGCTATCGCTACGTTGCTCCAGAACAACGACTTACCTCTACGGGCACTTTGGCACCAGCCTTGCTTTACCTAAGGGCAGGAAGCCAAACGGCTTCAAACAAAGTGGTAGGTCGAAGAAGGGTGGAGCGGGCACTTCGGCCCGTCTCCGTAAACTCAGGGGGCGATCTACCACTCTCCTACGCAAGCGGCCCGTCAATGACGGGCCGTTTTGCTTATCCAATTACGCCAACAGGTTTCGCTCGGCGACCAGTATGCCGTCGTCGTCGGCGTATATGTACTGGCCTCTCCCGAAGCATGCCCCTGCAAACTCCACCGTTCGGCCGGCTTCTCCGGTGCCGTTCTTCTCGCTCCGCCTCGGGACCGTATTCAAGGCCCGGATACCGATCGGCAGCTGGTTCAGTTCGGCGGCATCCCGAACCGCGCCGTTGATCAGCACGCCGGACCAGCCGTTGGCATGGGCTAGGTAGCCCAGGCGTCCGCCTAGCAGCGCACAGCGGAGGGAGCCTCCGCCATCCACCACCAGCACTCTTCCCTCACCCGGCTTCTCCAGTAGCTGACGAACCAGCGTGTTGTCCTCGTAAACCTTCAGCGTTTCAATCGGTCCGCTGAACGTCGTCTCCGCCCCGTAGGCGCGAAATACCGGCTCGACTACCTGCACCAGATCGGGATAGGCATCGCACAGGTCGGGAGTAGTGAACCCCACCTAGTCCTTTCGTGCGCGCGACTGCGGCGCCTCGGTCAAGTTGGCTTTCATCCGCTCCACTTCCGCCTTCATCTCGCCGAGATCGGCTTCCATGCGCTCGAGCGAGCGCAGTAGCTCCTTGCTGGCCTCCTGAGGCACCGGCGTCGGAATTGCCGACTTTGGCTCTACCCGGAGCGGCTCGGGGGTCATCTCGCGCAGCCTCCGGCGCCGCGGCTCGATGATAAAAGTCCACCCGAGTGCAACCAGCAGTAAGAACACCAGAAGCCCCTGGACCAGGAGTGATTCCAGAGTGGGATAGATTCCCAGTGCCGGCAGGCGAGGAGCACCGTCGATAATCGTGGTAGAGAGATACCCTCCTTCCTGCAGCTCGGCCACGCCCTTTCCCGCGAAGACGAACGCCATGTAGTACAGGAAAGCGCTGGTGACGCCGAAGAAGGGCTTGAGCGGGAGTCGCACTCCGAACCGGTTGATCGCTATGTACACCGCAACCATGACCAGGGAACCGGCCAGAATGCCGCCGAGAATCGGCATGGTGGCTGAAGCGGATCCTCCGGTGAGGAAGAGCGCTTTGTAGAACAGCACCGTTTCGAACCCCTCGCGATACACCGCCAGGAAGGCGGCCGAGGCCAACGCCAGCCCCGAACCACTGGTGAGAGCGTCCTGCACCTTGCTCTTCACGAAGTGGTTCCACTTGACGATCTCCATCTTCGACAGCAGCCAATAGCTCACGTAGAAGAGAACCACCGTGGCCACCATCATAGTGGCGCCCTCGAGCGCCTCGCGGTTTGCGGGCGAAAGATGGAAGATGGTCTCGAGTGCAAAGGCGGTCAGCAGGCTCGCTACGATAGCGGCACCCACCCCGATGTTGATGTCCCGCTTGCGATGCGCAGCCCCCATCTTCACCAGGAAGGTCATGAGCGCGCCGACCAGCAGAATGGCCTCCAGACCTTCGCGAAGCAGGATGATGAAAGACTGGAGAAACAAGTTTGCCGGTGACAGCTGGTCGCCGAGCGTCCGCTCGGCCCGCTCAAGGCCGGCATTCAGCTGACCTCTAATACGGTCCAGTTCGCCCGCAGTGGCTCCGCCGGAGGCGCGAGTGCGGAGAGCGGCAAATGCGGCCTCAAGCTCCGCGGCCAGTGCGGGATTCTTGGCCCGGACCGAACGCTCGACCTGCTCGAAGGCCATATACGCATCCAGCGCGCGGGTGCTTGCCGTGGTGTCGCCCGCTCGCGCCAGAGCAAAGGTGGTGTCGATCTGTGCCCGAACCCGGGAGAAAACCTGAGCATTCGCCTGGGCGGATCCGTCCCGCTGAAAACTTCGGACGGCTGCAACACCGGTTGGACTGCCGGGCCCCAGTGCTGCCCGCACCTGGTCATCGGACA
>DASPKB010000493.1:0-3459 GCA_035628315.1 Gemmatimonadales bacterium
AGTCGTACCACCAGGACTATCTGCGGAAGAACCCCGGCGGCTACACCTGTCACTACCTGCGAGACTAACCGCCGCCACGGCCGCCGGGCTGTCGCTGTTGTTCCTCGCGACCCCCGCCGTGGCGCAGATCGACTACCGCAATCTTGACGATGACCGGCCGGTCGCCACCGAAGATGCCTACCCGGTGGAGCGCTACGCCTTCGAGCTGATCGCTCCCTACGGGTTCGAGGCCGAAACCGGTGGCACCGAGCTCCACAGCACCGTCCCCGAAATCGCCTACGGACTGGCGCGCAACGCCCAGCTCGGCGTGAAGCTGCCGCTGGCAGCGGTGGATCAGGAGACCGGGACCAGGTGGGGCGTCGCCGGAATCGGGGTCTTCGGGCTCTACAACTTCAACACCGAGAGCCGGAACCTGCCGGCAATCTCGCTCCGAGCCGACGCGGGCTTTCCGGTCGGATCGCTAGCGGGTGAGGACACCCGGTTTGCGCTGAAGGCGATTGCCACCCGGAGCTGGGGCCGCACTCGGGTGCACGTGAACGCGGCGCGGGGCTTCGGGCCGGACGATGAGCTCTCCGCCGTGGAGCCGCTCGCTCGATGGAGCGCCGGCCTCGCGGTGGACCGCACCTTCTTTCGCTCCAGCTTCCTGCTGATCGGCGAGCTGGCCACCGCCCAGCTCAGCGAAGCCGCCGCCACCGAAGTCACCGCCGCGATCGGCGGCCGCTGGCAGTGGACGCCCACTCTGGTGCTCGACGCCGGGATTACCCGCCGGCTGAGCGACACCGGTCCCGACTTCGGGCTGACGGTCGGCATCTCACACGCATTCGGACTCCGGGCGCTGTTCCCGGGAGCTGCCCGATGAGGGGTACGCTCATTCTGATCGGCTCCCTGCTGACGCTCGCCGTCAGCGCTTCGGCGCAGACCACCCGCGACGAGCAGTTCTACTATCCCGGCAGCTTTAACTGGGAGTTCCTCGCGAGCTACCCCGAGGCAGCCCGGCTCTTCAATGCCTTCGACTACGGCCACGCCGTTCTCTACGAACGCCTCTACACGGGGCGGGGAAACGCGGCCGCCGAGCTGGAGCGGGAGTACCGCTACCTCACGACCGACCTCCTGGTGCGCCCGCCCAGGTTTGCCGTGGCCGAGGAGGTGGTCATGCCCGAGTACGCCAAGCTGGCGTGGCGGGCCAAGATGATGTTCGACTGGGCCCACGTCCTCCACCGGCAGATCTACGACGCCTACGCCGACGATCGCCTCCTGCCGGCCGAGCGCGATGCCCTGATCGAGCGACTCACCGACTACTACCTGAGCAACCGGAGGTATGCCTTTACCGACCGGCCCAAATCCATGGCGCTGATGGACGAGCAGTACTTCAGCCAGGCCTTCCGGAAGGCTTATCCCAAATTCAACGGCTTGATCTGGGCCTATCACTGGCTTCAGGTGGGTTTGTACGAGCCGTTCATCGAGGGAGTGACCCGGTCGGAGCGCAAAGCTGCCGTGCAGGCCACCGTGGCTCGCTTCTGGTCCATGCTCCAGGACCCGCCGTCCCGGTTCCCCCGGTACATGCCGATGACCGCTGCCATCGCTCCGCGCTTCAGCTCGGCGCATCCGCGGGCGGCCGTGATCTTCGACAACCTGCACATGATGCACGACATCATCTCCGACATCCTCACCTCGAGTGCCATCCCGCACGAGCTCAAGGGCGCGATGATCGACCAGCAGCTCGACCGGCTGCAGGACCCGACCCGCGACGTGATGTCGCTGGAGGAATGGCGCCGGATGGCCGATCACATGGGCGGTGTATCCGCCATGGGCGGCCCCGCCACCGGCCTGCTCGTCGAGCGACCCCGCCCCACCCCCCGCGCACCGGCCGACACCGCGGCACACCAGCACTAGAACCAGCGGCGCTTGACATACCCCGTGGGGTATTTGTAGTATATACCCTGTAGGGTATATGCTGTCCTGTGGAACGTCGTATTGGAGAACGGAACGATGGAACGAGTTACCCTCAGAATCGATGGCATGAGCTGCGGCCACTGCGTCGCGCAGGTCGGCAAGGCTCTGCGGAGCGTGCCGGGTGTCGACGTGGAGCAGGTCGAGATCGGCTCGGCAACGCTGTCCTACGACCCGGACCGTACCTCGACCCAGGATATCCGTGAGGCGGTCGAGAACCAGGGGTATTCGCTGAAACCATGACGCACACACTGAACCCGCCCGGGCAGGAGACCGGTCCGCAGCAGGCTGCCGGCAGTACCTCGCCGCTCGAGACGATTCGCATTCCGGTCACCGGGATGACCTGCGCCGCCTGTCAGTCCCGGGTCCAGCGCAGCCTTCAGAAACACGAAGGCGTAGCCGACGCGACGGTCAACCTGATGATGAAGACCGCGACCGTCACCTATGACCCGGCACACACAACCCCGGATAGGCTGGTCGAGGCGATTCGGGAGACCGGCTACGGCGCCGAGCTCGCCTCCCCCGATCAGACGGCCTTCGCAGAACAGGAAGCCCGGGACCGGGCTCAGGAGCACGAGTTTCTGGAGCTCCGCCGGAAGGCGGTCGCCAGCGGCATCGCCGGCGTAGTCGCCATGATCCTCTCCATGCCGCTCATGACCGCGCACCCCGCGCACGGACCCGCCGCGGACCCGCTGATGCGCTGGATGACGGACTCTCTCACACCCGGTCTCCAGGCCGTCGCTCCCTGGCTGTATGCGATCCCCGGCAGCGTGATCGCATACGGGTTGCTGGTCATGACCCTCGGCGTGATGCTCTGGGCCGGACGGCACTTCTACACCCGGGCCTGGGCCGCGTTCCGGCATCGCTCCGCCGACATGAACACTTTGGTGGCGCTGGGAACCGGTGCCGCTTTTCTCTATTCCCTTATCGCCACGGTAGCGCCCGGAGTCTTTCTCAGGAGCGGCGTCGCGCCCGACGTGTACTACGAGGCGGTCATACTGATCATTGCCCTGATCCTTACCGGCAATGCCTTCGAGGCCCGAGCCAAGCGGCAGACCTCCGCCGCGCTTCGGGCTCTGGTCGATCTCCAGCCGCGGACTGCGCGGGTGATCCGCGGAGGCGAGGAGATCGATGCCCCGGTCGAGACCGTCGAGCCGGGTGAGATCGTCCTGGTCCGTCCCGGTGAGCGGCTGCCGGTGGACGGCAAAGTCGTTTCGGGCGATAGCGCGGTGGACGAGTCGATGATCACCGGCGAGTCGCTGCCGGTATCGAAGCGGCCCGGCAGCATGGTGATTGGAGGGACCATCAACCGGACCGGAGCCTTCCGCTATGTCGCCACCACCGTGGGTGGGGACAGCGTGCTGGCCAATATCGTGAGGCTGATGCGCGACGCCCAGGCATCCCGCGCTCCCATTCAGCGTCTTGCCGACCGGATCAGCGGGATCTTCGTTCCGGTGGTTGTCGCAATCGCGATTGTCACCTTTGCCGTCTGGTTCGTGGCGAGCGATA
>DASPKB010000494.1:0-2436 GCA_035628315.1 Gemmatimonadales bacterium
GCTAGTTTCTCACTTTTCCTTACCCAGTTTCTTTTTCAGGTACGCCAGCTGCGCGTCCACCGCCTGCTTGAGCTTCTCATCAGAGTTGCTCGAGCCAGGGTCTGCGTCGAGCCCGAGCTCGGGACGTTCCGCGCCGGCTGCCTGTAGATCACGCCATGCGGCATCGATCGACTCAAAGGAGGCCCCCGGCCGCGCAGCGCGATATTCGCTCAACATCTCGGCAGCTTCCCGTTCAGCTAGCATGAGCTCGTCCCGTTGCACTACCAGTTTCCGCTCCAGCACTCCCACGCGCTCGCGATGCCGGGCCACAAACCGTTCTGCAACGGCGACGGTTTCCGGATCGGGGATCTCACCGGCCAGGCGGCCCCGGCGTTCGGCGTCCGCGAGCTGCCGCCGTTCCGCTTCCAGCTCCCGCTCGGTGGCGGCCAGGGCGCTACGCATCGTGCTCACACCCACTTTGGCCTCCAGCAAAGCTTCCCGGAGCAGCGCGGCGCGAGCGCGAGGGTCGGCGGCCGGGTGCGCCCGCAACAGCCGGTCAAGTTGAGCCTTCAAACTCTCGAACACGGCTGCCGAGCGCTGGTCATGAAAGAACGTCGTAGAGTGGGAATCGTATGGTAGAGGCGCCTGGCAGGAGCGTCAAGCAACCCTCTATGCCATTCCGCGGGTCGTGGGTATAATCGATAATTCCATTGAATAGCCGGCCCTGGGGCTCAGAGGGAGGCCGCTTGGGTTCAACGCTGCACCGTTTGCTGGACACGTTGGCTCAACTCCGTACCCGCCACCGGCGCAGACTGCCGTTTCTGTCGCCGCCATTGGAGCGCCGGAGACCACGCATTGCGGCCGAGGATTATGCCGCGCGTCATTCGATCGAGCACACGCTCGACCGTAAGGCCGAGCTTCGCCGGCTGGCGCCGAGCTGGCCACCGGCAGCCCGTCGCTACCAGGAGCTACTTACCTACGAGCTCGAGGGTTTGCGCGAGGTCGTGGCCGCCCTGCCTACCGTGACTGGCGGCCGCGAGCTCGAGGAGGCGCTCTCGGAGACCTCAGGTCAGATCGAACGGCTCGAGCTCGAGATTGCCTGGTGCAGCGAGCTGCTCGAACGGGCCCTCCCGCGAGTCGTCATCGGCTGAGACTTGGCCCGACCCCAGGCTGCGCTGGACCGCAACCGCTGGCTCGCGCTCTGGTCCCGGCTGGGTGCACGGAAGAACGGCGATGACGTGTTCCAGCAGCTCACCCGTGCTTACGCCGAGCCCGCCCGCATTTACCATACGGCAGCCCACATTGCCGACTGCCTCGAGCAGTTCGATACGAGCCGAGATCTGGCCGGCCGTCCCGATGAGGTCGAGGCTGCGCTATGGTTTCATGATGCTGTATACGTACCCGGCTCTTCAAACAACGAAGAACTCAGCGCCCAGATGGCGCGGTCAGTGCTAATGGCAGCGGGGTCACAGTCAGGAGTGCCGGAACGGGTTGCTGAGATGATCCTTGCTACCAGACACCTTGGGATCCCCTCTGATCTCGACACCCAGCTACTCTGCGACATAGATCTGTCCATTCTTGGCCGTGAGACGGCCGAGTTCGACAACTTCGAAGATCGAATCCGCCGGGAGTATGCCTGGGTTCCCGAGCCGGTTTACCGGACCGCGCGGTCCGAAGTGCTGAACGGCTTTCTTCGCCGGGACTCGATCTACCAGACCGATCGGTTTGCGAAGCTGTACGAAAATCGGGCAAGGCAAAACCTGGAGCGCGCGTTAGCAGCGCTTGCCGGCTGAGCCCGGCTCCTTGTCAAGACCTCCGACGCCGGCTAGACGCCGGCTTCTTCGCACCCGTTGATTCCTGCCCGCCGGTCACCTCTTCCAGACGAACATCGTCTCCCCCTGCGTGAGTCTTCCCCTCCTCGAGGAGAGACTTGAGCCGGACTAGATCGTCATCAATCGCCTGCTTTGGATCGGTGCCCAGGAGCGATGCTATAGCGTGACCCGCCACACCAGCTGGAGGACTGTACTCCATGCGGATGTCGATCTCCGTCTGCCCGGCCTCAGTGGGTCGGAATCGGACCTGCCCGCTGGTCTCAACGGTTGATCCTTCCACACTGGTCCAGCCGATGAACTGCTGCGGCACCCAGTCGGTCACGACCGCGTCCCACTCGACCGGGACCCCCGCAGGCCCCGCAGCCACCCAGTGAGAGCGACCCTCATCGATCTTCCGCACCTCCCGAAGATGCGTCATGAAGCGGGGGAAATTCTCGAAGTTGCTCCAGAGCTCCCAGACTTGCTCCACCGGTGCTCCGACCGTGATGGTCTTCTCTACCTCGAACGCCCGTCCTCCAACCCCGAGACTCACAAGCTGGCGGTGAGAGGCGTTGGTGACTGCACGGGTCAGGAGGCCAATGCCCGCCGCGCTCATGCCTCTCCCGATCACTCCCCGGGTGCGGAT
>DASPKB010000495.1:0-3106 GCA_035628315.1 Gemmatimonadales bacterium
GCCAGTAATCGACTCAGTACCTTCGTCGCGACCGGGGCCCACTCCAGGGCTCCCATGCGGGCCATCAACTCGATGTAGTGGAGCGCCAAGGGAAGATCCTTGGGGAGCCCTTTAGCGTCCGCATCGATGGGATCACCCAGGATAAGATGCTGCGGCCGGACCGTCTTCTTCCCGACCTGAATGGCAAACGTTTTCTTGGGTTCGGGCTGCGCCAGGTAGTGTCCCAGCCGCTCGGTGAACCCGGCCCGCTCGCGCTGGAGATTCGGCATCGCCGCCAGCATGGCCACAGAATACCAGCTGGGAGGGTGTGCCTCCGGGTGAAGCACCATCTGTTGACCGGATTTCAGGAACGGCTTCTCGGCCAGGGGGCTCCGCAGAAACTGCGAGATGGCACTCGCAATCTTGTGGCCTGCCCCTCTGAGACGGGGGTCGTCACCGTACCCTGCCTCGGCTAGAGCGGCAGAGGCTGCTTCCCGCATAATTCCCCGAGCCCAGGCTTCGGCCTCAGGATCGGATTTGACCGACTTCTGGAACTCGAACAGGAGGGTAGGGTCTTCGTCCCGCGAGAGCAGCCGGAACAGGATACGATCCGCCAGCTTGAAAGGCCGGGTTGCCCGAGGCCATTCCAGCTGAAGCAGACGCCGATACTGCGGGATGGTGCCGACATCCTTGACGCCCTGGGCGGCCGAGCTGGCCAGCCCGAGCAGATTGCCTCCCCAAATCCCGTTGTCCTTCTGTTTTTTGACGACGCTGAGTGCGGTTTTCGATTCTGCTATGGCAAGGTGGGCGGCCTCGACCACCTCTGGTGGGGCGTAACCCTCCGGCGCCAGCTCGCGATAGGTGCGATATCGGATCGAAGGCCCGGCGTTTTCCAGAAGCCAGGTGATCGGGATCCGGTGCTCGGAAGGCAGGTCCAGAGTAGCTCCGGAGGTTCGGTTGGCAGGCGCGAGCGGCGGGGAAGATAGCGGATGGAACGGAAGGAGCGGAAGGGGCGGAACTGACAGCCCCAGCAGTTTTTCCAAGCGTCACCAGAAATTCCGCTGCTTTCGCCCTCTACCGCTTTTTCCGCCGTTCCTCCCCCGCCTGCCGGAACTCGGAGGTGGCATTCCAGGTGGGTTGCTGAGCCGCGTTCGCCAGCGCTACGGCAGCGCGGGCTACAACTCGAAGTTGTTGGACAGCACCATCATAGGAAAAAGAGGGCAGTACCTCGTCGCTGGGCTGATGGTAGCGCTTTTCGGTGTATTCCTGCTTCATCTTCTCGCCGTAGTCGGCAGGCTTCCCCACGTACGACTGTCCGTTTTCCAGCGACAGTCCCGGAACACCGGCACGGGCGAGCGGGAAATGGTCGGATCGAAAGAAAAATCCTCTGAGCAGATTGGCACGATTGGAGCTGACCTTGAGGCCTTCGGCCGCGGCAGCCCGGGTGAACACTCCGGCAAGCGATGACTGATCCAGCCCGACAGCTGAGACATCGCGGGTCCTACCGTACAGGTTCATGACGTCCAGATTGAGGATCGCGGCGATGTGACTCAGTGGTACTGTCGGCCGGGCCACGAAGGCCTGGGAACCGAGCAACCCCGACTCCTCCGCGGTAAAACCCACGAAAACCAGCGAACGCCCGGGTCTTACATCGCTGCGGGCAAATGCTTCGGCCAGCGTGAGAACCGCCGCGGTACCGGAGGCATTGTCTTCGGCTCCGTTGTAGATCGAATCCCCGCCTACTGCGGTACCGATCCCGAAGTGGTCATAATGACCACCAATTAGAACCGCCTGGCGGGCCAGGCCCCCCCTGCCGGGAAGCCGGCCCAGCACGTTGCTGGTCTCGGAGCGTTGAATGTCACTTCGAACGGTAGCCTCGAGCCGGAGATTCAGGGGAACCGCTTTGAATCCTCGGCGCACGGCCTGGCCCGAGAGCGCTGCCAGATCCTGACCGCCGGCCCGGAAGATCCTGCCGGCAGCATCTTCCGAGATCCAACCAGCCACGTGGAGAGACTTGGCCGGTTCTTCGATTCGAACCTGCGGTCCGGTCCAGCTCGACTGCACGGTAGTCCAGGGATAGGTGGCACTCTCGGTGGTGTGAACCAGGAGGATGCCGGCTGCACCCTGGCGCTGGGCCTCTTCGATCTTGTACGTCCAACGACCGTAGTAGGTGAGGATGGGTCCCCGGAAAATCGTGGAGTCACGCAGTCCCGGATCGTTCACCAGCGCCACCACGATCTTGTTCTTGGCGTCCACTCCCGCGTAATCGTTCCATTGGTACTCGGGTGCCACGATTCCGTAGCCCACGAAAATCAGGTCGCCGGAGACGCTGGTGCTCGGTTCATTGCGCATCGACCATAGCACGTAGTCGGTGCGATAGGCCGGCTGGTCACCCGAAGCGGCGCCGATCTTCACGACCGGATGAGGCGTGAGGGTGATGATTGGGACTCGGTGGAAGTAGGTGCCGCTGTCCCCGGCGGGCTCCAGACCAAGCCGTGCGAACTGCGCGGCGAGGTATTTGGCCGCAAGCTCGCCTCCCCGGGTGCCGGGGCGGCGACCTTCCAAGGCATCATCGGCCAGAAACTCGAGATGTGCGCGAAGCACTCGGGCATCTACCGAACCCGCCACTACAGCACCAGCCGATGTCTGAGCCGGAAGTGCGGAAGCAAAGCCGGCTGCCGCGAGCAGGAGGAGGCATAGCCGCATATCAGGCGCACCCATCAGGAGAGGTCACAATTGGGACGAGGGACACAGCGGGGCCAGCACACAGTCTCCGCAGCGCGGCCGGCGGGCGATGCAGATGTTCCGGCCATGGAAGATCAGGAGGTGCGAGAGAAGCCCCCAGTCGGCCTGAGGAAAGTGCCGCATGAGCTCACGCTCGATTTTCTCCGGATCGGTCTCTCGACTGAGCCCAAGGAGCCGACTGAGCCGAGTGACATGGGTGTCGACCGTCACGCCTTCATTGATATTGTAGGCATTTCCCAAAATCACGTTGGCTGTCTTCCTTCCTACGCCGGGCAGCTTGCGGAGTTCCTCCATGGTGCGGGGAACCTCGCCATTGTACTCGGCTACGAGAGCCTGGGCCATGCCGATCAGGCTCTTGGTCTTGTTGCGGAAGAACCCGGTG
>DASPKB010000496.1:0-2833 GCA_035628315.1 Gemmatimonadales bacterium
AACGGCAAATTGAGGTAACCCTACACACGGAGGACCTGGTGAGAGTACGCGACATCATGACCCCCGACCCGGCCTTCTGCACTCCGGATGCGAGCGCCCAGGAGGCAGCAACACTGATGCGGGATCACGACTGCGGATCGATTCCGGTGGTCGATAACCCCGAGAAGAGACGGCTGGTGGGCACCGTGACCGACCGCGATCTAAGTGTCCGGGGTTTGGCGGCGGGCAAAGGGCCGGATACACTGGTTCGAGACCTGATGACCCCCAACCCGGTCAGCTGCGGGCCCGATGACGAAGTCGAAATCGTACGCGAGGTCATGGTCGCTCAGCTGGTCCGCCGGGTTCCGGTCGTGAATGAGAACGGCGGGCTGGTCGGGATTGTGGCCCAGGCCGATATCGCGCGGGAAGAAGGTGCCGCGAGCGACCAGGAGGTCGGCCGCATCGTGGAAGCCATCTCGGACCCCCGCGGAGACCTGAAGGAATAGCGTGTGGCCGGTGCTCCGGGCACCGGCCTGGGCTCATCCGTTGATGGTCCGCATCCCGGCCTCGTGATAGCGGTCGCCGGCCGCCACACCCTTGGGTGCCACTTCTTCGATCTCCTCGAGATCGGCCGGCGCCAGCTTCACCTCCAGTGCACGGGTATTCTCCTCGAGATACCGGCGCTGCTTGGTCCCCGGAATGGGAACGACGTCCTCTCCCTGAGCCAGGAGCCAGGCCAGCGCCAACTGCGCGGGCGAGCATTTCTTTCGCCGGGCGATCTCTTCCACCCGTTCGACCACATCCAGATTTCGCTGGAAATTATCGCCCTGAAATCGGGGTGAATTACGCCGGTAGTCATCCGCCGGAAGATCCTCGAATGTCCTGAAGCGTCCGGTAAGGAAGCCACGGCCCAGCGGACTGTAGGCCACGAAACCGATCCCCAGCTCCCGGCAGAGCGGAAGTACCTCGTCCTCGGGATCCCGGGTCCAGAGCGAGTACTCGGTTTGCAGCGCGCTGATGGGATGCTCGCGATGCGCGCGGCGGATCGTCTGCGGGGAGGCCTCTGAAAGGCCCAGGTACAGCACCTTGCCTTCCCGGATCAGATCCGCCATGGCACCTACGGTCTCCTCGATCGGGACGGTACGATCGACCCGATGCTGGTAATACAGGTCGATGTGATCTACTCCCAATCGCTTCAGCGAACCGTCGCAGGAACGGCGAACGTATTCGGGACGGCCGTTGACACCCAGGAAGCTGCCGTCTTCAGCTCGCTCATTTCCGAATTTCGTGGCGAGGATGACATTGTTCCGGCGGCCGCGGATGGCTTCCCCTACGAGTCGCTCGTTCGTGAACGGGCCATACATGTCGGCGGTATCCAGGAAGTCGATGCCGAGGTCCAGTGCCCGGTGAATTGTGGCAACTGATTCGTCATCGTTTCTCCCGGCGTAGAAATCCGACATTCCCATGCAGCCGAGCCCAAGGGCCGACACCCGAAGACCCTGGCTCCCCAAAGCACGACTTTGCATTTCCCGTCTCCATATACTTATGTGGTGGCTCGCCCGTCTCACTCACCGGTGGGAAATACCCGTATAACGCGCCTGAGGCAACCGCATGGCAAATGATCGTCCATTGAATCGAGTGTGCGTGTTTTGCGGCACCAACGCAGGTGCGCGGCCGGCCTATGGTGTGGCAGCACGGGAGCTGGGCCGGGTGCTGGCTGAGCAACAGATCGAGCTGGTGTATGGCGGCGCCAGCGTGGGCATCATGGGAGAGCTGGCCGATTCGGTCCAGGAGCATGGCGGTCACGTCACCGGCATCATCCCCCAGCAGCTCATGGAAAAGGAAGCCGCGCATACCGGCATTCGAGATCTAATCGTGGTGGCCTCGATGCATCAGCGGAAATCCCAGATGGCGGACATGTCCGACGGGTTTATAGCGCTACCGGGTGGCATCGGCACGCTCGAGGGGTTCTTCGAGATCCTCACCTGGGGCCAGCTGGGGATTCATGCCAAACCGTCCGGTATTCTGAACATCGAAGGGTATTTCGACGAGCTGACCGGCTTTTTGGATCATGCGGTGCAGGAAGGGTTCTTCACCCAGGCTCACCGGGACGCCATTCTGGTCGATTCCAACCCGGTGAAGCTTCTGGATCAGCTGCGGGCTTATTTGCCGCCCGAGGGCGAGAAGCTCATGGGCCGGACGCATCGGTAGGAGCAGGACCGGCTCCCCGCTCTTTCTCTGCGAACACCTCCGGCGGTGGTCTCCGCCCGAAGGTGTCTACGTACTCTCTGGTGAATTCGGCGCCAAGCAGAACGATCTGCGCCGAGTAGTACACCCAGACCAGGAGCACGATGACCGAGCCGGCTGCGCCGTACGTCGAGGCGATCCCGGTGGAACCCAGATACATGCCGATGATCAACTTGCCGATCGTGAAGAGTCCCGCCGTGACCAGTGCCCCAATCCATACATTGGTCCACGTCAATCTGACGTCCGGCAGCACCTTGTAAATCATGGCGAATAGGAGCGTGATCACGCCGAGCGAGACCAGAACGTTCAGTGCTTCCCAGAGCACAACCACACCCGGAAATGCGTTGCCCATGTAAGTGTGAATTGCCGCCAGCGCCGCGCTTACCAGTAATGAGGTGACCATGAGAAAGCCCAGGGCCACAACGAGCCCGAACGAAATCAGCCGTTGTACTACGAGCACCTGAAAAAAGCTTCCGTCCGCTTTGGGCGTCACTCGCCAGATCGTATTTAGCGAAGTCTGCAGCTCGAGAAAGGCACCGGTCGCACCCAGAAAAAAAGTGATGACCCCGGCAGCAGTCGCCGCAATACTGGTGGAAGGCCGGGACGC
>DASPKB010000497.1:0-15609 GCA_035628315.1 Gemmatimonadales bacterium
TGCTGCTTACAGCCACTCCCATACCGCGGTCCCTCGCACTCACCCTCTATGGTGATCTGGATGTATCTACTCTCCGGGAGCGGCCGCCTGGGCGCGGCTTAGTGCGCACGGCAGTGCGGCGCAGCAGCCACCGGGAACGTGTCCTCGCGTTCGTTCGCAGCGAATGTGCCAAGGGGCGCCAGGCGTACGTGGTCCTGCCTGTGATCGAGGAATCCGAGCGCGCCGACCTGCGGGCTGCTTCCACGATGGCACAGACGCTGTCCGCCCGCTGGCCGGATCTTCACGTGGGCTTGGTCCACGGACGGCTCAAGGCCGACGAGCGCGACGAAATCATGCGGCAATTTCGAGGGGGAGCGCTGCACGTACTGGTAGCCACGACGGTGATCGAGGTGGGTATAGACGTGCCCAATGCGACCATAATGGTGATCGAGCATCCGGACCGCTTCGGCCTGGCGCAGCTGCATCAGCTGCGTGGCCGGATCGGGCGCGGTGCCGAGGAGAGCTACTGCATCCTTCTCGTCGAGGGCCCGGCTCCGGACCGATTGGAGGGGTTCGCGAGTACGCTGGACGGCTTCAAGATCGCCGAGCTCGATCTGGCTGAGCGGGGGATGGGTGATCTCATCGGCGCGCGCCAATCAGGTGGGTTCGAGGTGCGCCACGCACGGCTGCCCGACGATGCCGATCTGCTCACGCGAGCGCGGGATTTGGCCAGTTCGATCATTGCCGGAGATCCGGCGCTGCAGAGGCGGGAGAATCAGCGACTGAGGGAACGCGCAGTTGCCCGGTATCCCCGGGCGGTAGAGTTGTTCCGGGTCGGTTGAGCCGCCAAGCTCAGAATCTGAGCTTAAGACCGAGACCGGTTCCGTCCCGCATGCTTCGGACTTCAGGCTCGAATGGAATATTGTCCGGACGGCCTTTGGGACGAGTCAGCTCCCAGATGAACAACACCGCCGCGCCAGCCAATGCCGACTCCCCGCCGATCAGCCAGCCTCTCGCGATTCGGTCGTGCCGCAGCGTTTGCTGGTAGAGGTCTTCGATCTGGGGGTCGAGATACACTCCGTCTTCCCCCACGGCGCAGCGGGACTGCGCCTGGCTGCACTGAACCTCCAGCACATCAAAAGCGTCCTCGGCCCGATTGTGGGCTCGAAGCGCCAGGTAATTCATACCGGCTGCGCCGGCCACGAGCACCCACTTTCCATATTTGACGAGGGGGCTCAGGCCCTGAGCCTGGGCCGGACCAGCCAGGAGCGTCGAGGCAAGCGCAAGGCTCCATATAGTGCGGGTCATTGCCGGAACCGGTGCAGGTCGCCGTTGCCGCCGAGGGCGATCAGTCCATCGCCCAGCGTGACCAATCCCAGCTCGACGGGGCGCCATACGCGCACTCGCCAGATTTCCTTGCCGTCGGTGCGGAGAGCCCGGATGAGGCCATCAGCTCCGCCGAGCAGGATTTGCCGACGCGCAATGGTGACGGGAGCGGTCACCGGCCAGTCCAGCTCAGCGATCAATCTCAGGAACGGGGCGTTACCCGGTTCGATCCGGTACAGAGTTCCGGCTCGAGTGGCGACATAGACCGTGTCTCCCAGCGCTGCGGGTGCGCCGAGCACCGGGGCATCGACTCGCAGGGACCAGTTCCGCTGCAAGGTGGTAGGCCGAATCGAGACGACCTGTGAATCGGTTGTGCCCGCTACCAGTACTTCTTGCTGTGTCAACCAGGGTGACACGACCGTTCCGGGAGAAGCAGCCTTGTGGGTCACTCTGCCATCACGCGTGGCGAGACGGAACAGCGAGTCGGTCGTGGCAACCAGCACCCCGCCATCGCCTGCCGGCGCCGCGGCAACTCGAGCCACACCAAGCCGGCGGCGCCATAGAATTTTTCCGTTGCGTGGATCCAGCCCAAAAACCTCCCCTCGCTGAGTCTGCGCGATGAGGACACCATGAATCAATGCCAGCGGGGCACCGACCGTCGGCGTCGAGGTGCGCCAGATCTGCTTGCCATTGGAGCGCCTCAGCGCGTAGACCCGTCCTTCCGGGCGGGCGCTCGCAGCAAAGACGGTGTCGCCGGCCAGCAGCACTCCTCCGATGATCATCCCCGAGAGCCGGCGCGACCAACGAACGTCTCCGTCGGACAGATCCACGGCATAAACCTTACGATCGATGCTGCCGCCATAAAGCATGTTGCCGGCGGTTTCCACCCGACCGGTAAAGCGGTTTCCTGCCCGCACCGTCCACACCCGAGAGGGGGCATCTCCTGCCAGACCGGCTGCAACCGGCTTTGGCGGAGGCCGAAAATTGACGCATCCTGCGTTGACGGTCACCAGCAGCAGGGCTAGACTCAACGCTCCTCGACGCACCCCTCTTTTCCCAGCGGACACAGCATGCCCGGAGTACACATCAGCGACCTCCACGCCCATGTGGGTGAGACGGTGGTCGTCAGCGGCTGGGTGGTCACAACCCGCTCCAGCGGCAAGATCGCCTTCGTGGTCCTGCGCGACGGCTCGGGCTACGTGCAAGGTGTGCTCTCCAGGAAGGAGGTTCCGGACACTGCCTGGGCGGCGTTCGGGTCGCTGAGCCAGGAAAGCAGCGTGGCGGTAACCGGGACGGTACGGGAGGAGCCGCGCTCGCCCGGAGGCTACGAGCTGAGCGTGCAGAATATCGTGCTGCTTGGCCCGAGTATCGACTACCCGATCTCTCCCAAAGAGCATGGGACGACTTTCCTCTTCGAGCATAGACACCTATGGCTCCGGACCAAACGCCAGGCAGCAGTGGCCCGGGTGCGCCATGAGGTGGTACAGGCTATCCGGGACTTCTTCTACCAGCGTGACTTCGTCCTGGTGGACACCCCCATCCTCACGGGGGCCATTGGAGAAGAGGCCGGAAACCTGTTTGCAACGGAGTACTTCGACCTGGGCAAAGCCTATCTGGCGCAGACCGGACAGCTGTACGTCGAAGCCGCAGCAGCCGCCTTGGGCCGGGTCTACTGCTTCGGCCCCACCTTCCGCGCCGAAAAGTCCAAAACCCGGCGCCATCTCACCGAGTTCTGGATGGTCGAGCCGGAAGTCGCGTTTAATGACTCCGATGCCAACATGCGGCTCCAGGAAGAATTCGTGAGCTATGTCGTAAGCCGCACAATCGACCGCCGGCGCGCTGAGCTCAAGGAGCTCGAGCGGGACACCTCGACCCTGGAGAGGGTGCAGCCGCCATTCCCGAGGATCACCTACACGGATGCAGTGGCAAGACTCAATGCCCTGGGCTCGGACATGAGCTGGGGGAGCGACCTCGGCGGTGATGATGAGACCTTGCTCGCCCGGGAGTACGATCGTCCTGTCTTCGTCCATAATTATCCCAAGCATGTAAAAGCCTTCTACATGAAGGAGAACCCGGACGACACCCGCACCGTCCTGAACAACGACTGCCTGGCACCGGAAGGATATGGGGAAATCATCGGCGGCTCTCAGCGGGAGGACGATTACGACAAGCTCTTGGCCCGGATCAAGGAGCAAGAGCTGGATCCGGAGGCTTACCGCTGGTATTTGGACCTTCGCAAGTATGGGACCTTTGTACACTCAGGATTCGGCTTGGGCGTCGAGCGCACCGTCGCGTGGATCTGCGGCATACCCCACATCAGAGAGGCTATCGCGTTCCCGAGGCAGATACACCGCCTCTACCCCTGAGCTTCGCCTCCTCCCACAGCCCGTCGAGCACCTCCAGGCCGGCCGTCGAAATCTCGATGCCTCGCTCTGCCGCGAGACCCTCGATGATTTCAAAGCGCTCGCGAAACTTCCGGTTTGCCCGGTCCAGCGCAGGACCAGGCTGTACCCCAGCTTTCCGCGCCAGATTGACCACGGTGAAGAGTAGATCGCCAATCTCCTCAATCAGCAGTTCGCTGGGCGGCCGGCCCGGATTGTTCGGGTCGATGGAGGACTCAATGACTCGCGCCGGTAGCAGTTCTTCGACTTCGCTCAGTTCCTCGCGAACCTTCTCAACCGGGCCCTCCAGACCGGGCCAGTCGAACCCCACTGAGGCTGCGCGCTCCTGGAGGCGGAAGGCCATCAGCAGAGAGGGGAGGGTGGGAACGATGCCGGCGAGGGTGCGCCCTCCCCGCTCCCGCCGCTTAATCTGTTCCCACGCCTCGGCATCTCCCAGGCCGAACAGGTGCGGATGCCGGCGACGCATCTTGTGCTCGAGTGTTTCAGCCACATCATGGGCCATGAAATCTCCCCGCTCTTCGGCGATCACAAGCTGGAAAGCCAGGTGCAGCAGGAGATCGCTCAGCTCTGATCGAATCTCCCGGCTCTCGCCGCTCGCTAGCGCCTGGTCCAGTTCGAGCACCTCCTCGACCAGGTAAGGCCGGAGCGTCTCGCGGGTTTGTGCCCGGTCCCAGGCACACCGGCGTCGAAGGTCCCGCACCATGTCCATCGCGCGTTCCAGCGCGGATTTGTCTTGCATGTCCCCCTCACGGCGAATATCATACCGCCGGCTTACCCATGACCATCTCCCCCGACACAACGCGCGCCTGGGTAGACATCGACCTCGCTGCGCTGGTAGCCAACGCACGCAAGGTTGCTGCGATCAGCGGCAGCCGGTTGCTTCCGATGGTCAAAGCTAACGGTTACGGGCTGGGTGCGGTGGAGGTGGCCCGCGCGCTCGAAGCAGTGGACCCGTGGGGCTTCGGAGTCGCCTCGGTTGAAGAAGGAGAAGCGCTCCGGGCCGCCGGGATAACACGAGCGATAGTGGTATTCACCCCAATGCTCCCCGGGTGGATGTCCCGCTATCTCGAGGGGGACCTTCGCCCGGCCATTGGCGACCCCCAAGCACTCGACGCTTGGCTCTCCCGGACTGAGCGGCCCTTTCACGTTGAAATCGATTCCGGCATGAGCCGGGCGGGGATTCGCTGGAATGATCGGCCCGCTCTGGAGCGGCTCCGGTCGATACTGCCCGGCGCACGTGGGTGGGAAGGCATCTTTACCCATTTTCTGAACGCCGAAGCCGACCAGGCCATGACTTCCCGTCAGTGGGAGCGTTTTGGGCAGACGCTGGAATCGCTAGCGAGCCGGCCTCCGCTGGTACACGCGGCAAACAGCGCCGCCGCCCTTCGAGGGCATGAATACGCCGGGGACCTGGTGCGGCCGGGCATCTATCTGTACGGCGGATCCGCCGGCGTGGCCACACCGGAGACCGTAGCCGCTCTGCGAGCGAAAGTTGTCGCGGTGCGCCGCATCAGCGAGGGCGATACCGTGGGGTATGGCGGAGACTGGCGCGCTCCGACTGCTACAACAATCGCGACCCTCGCCGTGGGTTACGCCGACGGCTTCCCTCGATCCGCCCTGAATGCCGGTGCGCCGAGAGTCGTGGAGCTCGGCGGCAAGCTGGTGCCTCTGGCCGGACGCGTGACCATGGACCTGTGTATGGCAGCCGTCGAGCATCCGGTTGCGATCGGTGATGTCGCGACTGTCTATGGAGGATTGGTCACTCTGGACCAGCAGGCAGAAAAGGCCGGCAGCATCTCGTATGAACTGCTCACCAGACTGGGCCCTCGGGTGACCCGCCGCTACGGCAGGACAGGATGAATCCTCACTTCGCCTCACTGGTGCTGGGGTTGGCTCAACAGGCGGAGGCGGCACTCGCGGGACATCTGCCTCCTGGCGTTGAGGGCATGGGTGACGCACGCAAGCTGGCACAGACACTCATCGATACGCTCGGCATGCTGGCCGACAAGACAGCTGGACACCTGGAGCCGGACGAAAAACAGCTGCTGGATCAGGCGGTGACGGCGCTCCGTATTCGCTACGTGCAGACGATGCCGCGCTCATGACCCGCCGCGCGGCGATCATTGTACTCGACGGCCTCGGGATCGGACCGGCGGCCGACACTCATCTCTATGGCGACACCGGCAGCGACACGCTCGGTAACGTCGCGCGAGCGGTCGGGGGCTTCTCGCTTCCGGAGCTGGAAGCTCTGGGTCTGGGTAACTGCGCCTCAATTCCGGGCATGACCCCAGCGGCTGCACCGAGGGCGGCCACCGGCAGTTGTGAGCCGGCGAGTCCGGGGAAGGACAGCACGACCGGGCACTGGGAAATCTGCGGCCTCATACTGGCTCATCCGTTTCCCACCTATCCGCAAGGCTTTCCCCCGAGTCTGATAGAGGCCTTTGCGCGGAGCACCGGCCGTGGTGTGCTGGGCAACAAGGCGGCATCCGGTACCAGCATCCTCGACGAATACGGAGTGGAGCACTGCCTCACTGGAAGCTGGATCGTGTACACCTCGGCTGACAGCGTATTTCAGATTGCCGCCCACGAGTCCAAGGTTCCGCTCGAGGAGCTGTACGAGGCCTGCGCGACTGCCCGGACCCTGCTGGTGGGAGACCATGCAGTCTCGCGGGTGATCGCCCGCCCCTTTACCGGGCAACCAGGCTCGTGGCAGCGCACCGCGAACCGGAGAGACTTCAGTCTGGCTCCTCCGGGGACGACGCTGCTCGACCGGCTCGCGGAGTTTGACGTTCCTCGATTGGGCGTGGGAAAGGTCGACGACCTGTTCGCGGGACGCTCCATCCGCAGTGTGCATACGGCCACGAACCACGAAGCCTACGTGCTCATCGAGAGCGCACTCCGAACCATGCCGGATGGTTTGCTCCTGGCTAACGTGATCGAGTTCGACCAGACCTGGGGCCACCGCAATGACGTCGCCGGATTCTATGCCGGCCTTCAGGAGCTGGACCGCAGCCTCCCTCGTCTGCTGGCGGAAATGCGGGACCAGGACCTCGTTATCTTTACCGCCGATCACGGCAACGATCCCACAACGCCTTCCACCGATCATTCACGCGAGAGGGTGCCACTCCTCGCGCTGGGGGCCAGGATCCGGCCGGTAGACCTTGGCCACCGTCACACGTTTGCCGACATCGGGCAAACGGTCGCCGAGTTTTTCCAGGTGCCGCCGCTGGCGGCCGGCACATCGTTCTTGTCCGAGGTGTGGGTTGACTGATGCACTCCTAACCGCCGCGCGAGAGGTCCAGACCCGGGCGTACGCGCCTTACTCGAACTTCCGCGTCGGGGCGGCCCTCGAAGCCTTAAACGGAACTGTCTTCGTAGGATGTAACGTCGAGAATGCCTCATACGGGCTGACCATCTGCGCCGAACGAGCGGCCATCTGTGCCGCGATCAGTGCCGGTGTCCGCGAGTTCCGCCGCGTGGTCGTGGTGTCCAACGTGGACCCGCCTGCGGCGCCATGTGGCGCCTGCCGCCAGGTCCTCGCTGAGTTTGGGCTCGACCTACCTGTCGAAGCTGTAGGACCAGCCAGGTCGGTCCGGTGGCGGCTCGCCGAGCTGCTCCCGGCGGCATTCAGTCCTGAGCAGCTCCGGTGAAACACATCGTCCTCTTCCTCGCGGGAGCGCTCCTTCTGTCCGGCTGCCAGGAAGAGCTCACCTCGCCGGCCGATTGCCCGGCGCTATGCCCCGGAGGCCAGCCTCAGATTTTCGATGAGGTGTTGTCGCCTATCTTGGGTGCTGATAGCAGCTTTCGAGGGTACGTTCAAGCATTTAGTGCGCCGGCCCTACTGGTTTCGAACGGGCTCCGAGGCTACGAAGAGCGGGCCATTGTCAGGTTCCCGAGACGCGCCGATTCGGTAAACGTGCGGGATACGCTACGGACCTATGTCATTGATTCGGTCGCCTTGAGCCTGACGCTGCTTGCGCGCGATACCAATGCTACCGGTCTCCTGGTGCAGCTCTACCGGCTGCCAAGGGCATTGGACTCCACTACCACCTACGCTCAGGTCGATCCGTTTTTCGTTCCCGAAAATCTGATCACTACGATTGCCGTGCCCGACTCGGTTAATACCGGAGCGTTGCGCGCGGTACTTCAGGGCCCCGACCTGGCGCGAGTCGCCATCGCGCCAGCCGACAGCGGAGAGCTTGGAGTAGGCGTTCGAATTGACGCACCGGCACCGACCGGGGTACGACTAGGTGCCGCCAGCTCGGGCACTGGAGCGGGATTTACCACCTACGCCACTTTGAATGTTCCTGACACCGGAACGGCGAGGCTCCGGACCTTCGCGCTTAATGCCGCGTTTAACTCCACCGTGGCTGCGGTGCAGCAGACCGACGATTCCACCCTGCTGACCGTGGGCGGGGAGCCATCCTCCCGGGCACTGCTTCGCTTCGAACTGCCACCGCGAATTCGGGATTCGGCGACGGTGGTTCGGGCAACCCTGGAGCTGACCCCCGTGGTGCCGATCTCCGGGCTTCCCACTGATCCTGTCCGGCTCGGCGCCAGGGCTGTCCTGGCTGATCTAGGGGCCAAGTCGCCCCTGGAGTCACGATTGGTTGCGGTGGATACGATTCCCGCCGGTACCAGCCAAACGATAGATGTCGAGATTGCTCAACTCATGCGGCAACTCTGGCTCGGAACCTCTACCCGTCCCACTGCATTGATGCTATCGCTCTCGCCGGAGCTCGAGGCGGCAAGCTTCTCTCACCCGGTGTTCTACTCGACCCGGGCCCTGGATCCAGCAGTGCGCCCGCGTCTCCGAGTGAGCTATCTCCGCTCTTTCCCCTTCGAGAATCCCTGAGTGCGGCGGCTCACGCTCATTTGGCTGTTGGCGATAGTACCAGGAGTGCTGGGGGCCCAATCCTCCCAGTTCGGCGTACGCGGCCTTGGCTTTCCGGGGAGAGCTCTTGGAACCCGTGCACTGGCCAGTGGCGGCGCATTCGGCCTCTTCGACGCCGAGTCCAGCCAGAATCCCGCTGCGCTCACGGGCGCCGCTACTCTCACCAGCATCTTCACCATCTCCCAGGGCTTCCGCTCGCAGGACAATCCGGCCGGCAGCGCTTCCACCCGCGACACCCGGTTTCCGCAGCTGATGGTGGTCGGGCCAGTACGGCAGGCCAGGGGAGCGTTGGGTCTCAGTTACTCGAATTACACTAACCGGGACTTCAGCCTCGCCTCCACGAGCACCGTAGACATACGGGGAGTTCCGGTCGAGGTCACCGATACTTTTTCATCACGCGGTGGTCTGAACGATCTGCGGCTGGGTGGCGCGTACCGACTTGGGAATCGGTGGTCCATCGGTGCCGGATTCCACGTCATCAGCGGTAACAACCGCCTGGAATCACGCCGTGCGTTCAACGATCCGACCTTTGTACCCAGCGTCCAGCAGGCTGAGGTGTCTTACGCCGGTGTGGGAGTGTCGGCGGGTGTCATCCGTCAGTTCGGTTCTCGTTTTGCGGTGGCCGCTCTGGCTCGCTCAGACGGTCACCTCAACGTGGACCGCGATTCAGTGCGGGTGGGTACTGTGGATCTGCCGTTCAGCTTCGGGTTGGGGGTGCGATGGCAGCCCTCGGCGAAGCTCGACCTTGCCAGCCAGGGAATTGTGCGGACCTGGTCCGGGGCAAACAGCGATTTGCTGGAGCAGGGTGGCGTGGGCGCAGAGAACACGGTGGAGATTGCGGTCGGAGCTGAGTACACACCGGACCCACGGCGCCCGTTTCGCCGGCCAATTCGGCTCGGAGCCCGCTATGCTCGGCTCCCCTTTCCGCTTACCCCGGGAAACCAACCTACCGAATTCGGCCTGTCAGCCGGGAGCGGCATTCGTTTCGCACAGCTGCGCGGTGGCGTAGACCTCGCCGTCGAGCACGTCTGGCGGTCGGAAGGCGCCTATTCTGAGCGCGCATTCGTCGTGACCCTGGGGGTCTCGGTCAGACCGTAGACCGCCGCTGTCCGCCCGACCTGTCGCTCGGCTATTATTTCCCCATGCGCAAGCACGTCTACATAGAGACCTATGGCTGCCAGATGAACGTAGCCGACTCCGAGTTGATGCTCGGAGTGCTGCATCGGGATGGCTACGTGCAGGTCGAGGATCCCTCCGCGGCCGATGTCATGCTGGTGAATACGTGCGCAGTGCGGGACAATGCGGAGCAGCGGGTCATCGGACGCGTGGGCGAGCTTCAGCGATACAAGCGCGAGGGCGGAGTCCTCGGGGTAGTTGGGTGTATGGCGCAGCGGCTGGGGCCCACGCTGCTGGCCAAGGTGCCGCGCGTCGATCTTGTGGTGGGACCCGACGCGTACCGGAACCTCCCCGAGCTGCTCGGCATGGCCACCCAGGGTCACAGAGTGACCGACACTGAGTTCCGTTCCTGGGAGCATTACGAGGATGTGCCAGCGGTGCGCGAAAAAGCGCCGGTTGCCTTCGTCACGGTACAGCGCGGCTGTGACTACCGTTGCACCTTCTGCATAGTTCCTTATACCCGCGGCCCCGAGCGCAGCCGGCTCTTGGCCGACATCCTACGGGAGGCATCCGAGCTGGTCGGGCAGGGAACCAGCGAGATCACCCTCCTGGGCCAAACCGTCAACAGCTATCACGACGGGCAGCACGACTTCGCAGACCTGCTGCGTGCCGTCGGTCGGGTGGACGGGCTGCGCCGCGTGCGCTTCACCAGCCCCTATCCCACCGATTTTACCCCGCGGGTGACCGACGCCATGGCTGAAACATCGGCAGTGTGCGAGCACGTACACCTGCCGGTTCAGAGCGGGTCGAACACGGTTCTCAAGCGAATGCTCCGCCGCTACACCCGCGAGCGCTACCTCGAAGTCGTGGCGCGGCTTCGGAGCGCCATTCCGGGCATCACCTTCTCGACCGACATCATCGTCGGCTTTCCGGGGGAGTCCGAGGCGGATTTCGAGCAAACTCTCAGTCTGGTTCGCGAAGCCGACTTCGACGATGCATACACCTTCAAGTACTCAGTGCGTGAAGGCACCCCGGCCGTCCGGCTGCGCGATCACATCCCGGAGGAGGTCGCCGCGGAGCGGCTGGCGCGGCTCGTTGAAGCAGTGCGGACCCAGGCACGCCGGAAGAACATCGGCCGGGTGGGCAGTACTCACGAGGTGCTGGTGGAGCGGCCTGCCAAGCGGGGCGATCTCATGCTGGGGCGCACCCGGAGCAATCATCTGGTGCTGCTCGACCTTCCTGCAAGCGCAATTGGGCAATACCACACTGTGCGGCTCACGGGCACGACCGGTTCTACCTTTACCGGCTCGGTGCTTACGCCCTCCCTGGCAGTTCTGTGATCAAGAACCTGGTGGAGGATCACGTAACTTCGGCCTACGAGACGCTGCGTCCCCACTTTCCCGCTTTCTGTGGGTGCGACCTCTGCCGGGAAGATGTGCTCACCTTCGCCTTGAACCGGATTCCGCCGCGCTACGTCTCCAGCCGCGAAGGGTCGGTTGTCACCGAGGTCAACCTGGAAAAGGAACAGAGTCGGGCAGCAATCGACGTAGTCGTCATGGAAGCGATGCGCAAAATCTCAGTCGCTCCACGCTGCGGCAATCGGCCGGGGGTCATGCCGCGGTAGGCGAGCCGCCGCTCCCTTGAGGGCGCGGCCTCCGATTCTCTTCACGGCAGCTTATGGGGCCGGTCTGGCGACCGGCCTTCTGCGTTTCGCGGACCCCATACACGTCATTGGGGTTGGACTCATTCTCGGGCTGGCCAGGCGGCGGCCGCTCACCACGCTGTTGGGCACGGCCCTTCTGCTCGGACGAACGAGCGGCGAGCTGGCCTGGTCCCGAGAGATAACCTCCTGCTCCGCCAAGCTTCCAGCCGGACGGCTCGAGATCACAGTGCATCTGTTGGAGCCGTTGGTTCCTGGTGGCGGGGTTGCTCGGGTGCGTCCGCTGGGGGCAGGCTGTCACGGAAGTATCCGTGCTCGATTGCATGCTGAGTCGCTGGTACCCGCCGGTGCCCAGCTCAAGGCGCGGGGAAGATGGATTCCACGGCCGGCTGCGGCCAACCGGCCATCCGGAACCCTCGTGGTCAGCGAAGTGCGCCGGCTAGCGTTTCGCCCGACATACCAGGAGCGGATTCGCACGGAGATAGTCATCGCGAACCGTGCATTGTATGGGAGCCGAGCGCCGATGGTCGACGCCCTGATCCTCGGGCGGCGGAGTGACTTCGACCGGGATCTTCAGGACCGCTTTGCCCAATCAGGTCTGGTGCATCTGCTCTCGATCTCAGGTTTTCATGTTGGCATCATCACAGCCTGGGTGTTCCTGCTGTGCCGTAGTGCCACACTCGCCCGTGCGCGATCATATGCGCTTGCAGCGGGGGCGGGTCTGGTCTATGTGGCATTTCTCGGCTGGCCCCCACCCGCAACCCGGGCTGCCGCGCTTGCGGTGCTGCTGGCGCTGAGCCGGGTGCGGCAGCGCCGGGTCGAGTCGAATGCGTTGCTTTCCGCCACGTGCCTGTGTGTGCTAGTGGTCGACCCGTGGGCGATGGTCGACCTGGGAGGCTGGTTATCGGCGGCGGCCCTGTGGGGAGCTTCCACCTTCACCCGGTGGTCCGATCAGGCAGTGGGAGCCGGGCTCTGGTGGCGTACCCTGAGCTCTTCAGTGGGTGCCACCCTGAGCACTGCACCGATCACCGCAGCGGCGCTTGGGGCGGTGGCCCTCATCGGCATCTTATTGAACTTTGCGGCGATCCCTCTCGCGGCGGTGGCTGTGCCGGGCGTGTTTGCCAGCCTCCTAGTGCATCCTCTGTGGCCCGGCCTCGCAGCCTCTCTGTCCGGAGGGGCGGGGCTCAGTTTGCATGGGCTGGAGCTCCTCGCGACTGCTGGTGCCGCGGTGCCCGGTGGTCACACCGTTTGTCCCGCTGAGCTCCGCTCGGCAGTGCCCTGGATAGCGGTCCTGGCGGTCAGCCTTTGGGCCATCGGCCGGAAAACTACGTTGGCCGAAGCAGTGCGGCGCTGGAGTTGGTCCTTAGTCTTGGCGCTGTGGCTCTCTGGTGCCCGAGATATCTTCTCGGCGGCGTCTGACACCGGCTCGGGAGTCGCGTTACATTTTCTTGATGTAGGGCAGGGAGACGCGGCCGTCCTGCGCACGCCGGCGGGCCGCTGGGTGCTGATTGACGCGGGACCGAAGACTGAGCGCACCGACGCGGGTCGCCGAGTAGTCGTTCCGTTCCTGCTCCGGCATCGTGTTCGGGAGTTGAGCCTGGCCTTTATCTCCCATGCGCATGCAGACCACCTGGGCGGTTTGCCGAGTATCCTGAGCCGCTTCCGCTCGCGCCTCGTAGTCGAGCCGGGTGAGCTCGTCGCAGATTCGTTGTACTACGTCTTTCTCGATGACCTTGCCAGCCGGTCTATCCCCTGGCACCGAGGACGCCGGGGTGAGCGATTCACGCTCGACAGCGTCAGCTTCACGATTCTTCATCCCGACCCGGCATGGAGCCGGTGGGGAGAGGACGTGAACGAAGATTCGCTGGTGCTGCTGGTAGAGTACCGTGACTTTCAGGTGCTCTTTGCGGGCGATGCAGGAATTCCTGCCGAGCACGAGATGCTGGGTCAAACGCGGCCGGTCGACCTGCTGAAGGTAGGTCACCACGGCAGCCGGGGAAGCACGGGTCCCGAGTGGCTGCGAGCTCTCCAACCGGAAGCTGCGGTGGTGTCGCTCGGCCGCAATAATTACGGCCATCCATCGCCCGAGACCCTCGACCGGCTGCGCAAGCACCGTGTCGCGGTATGGCGAACCGATCAGGACGGTACTGTGGCGGTCACGACTGACGGCCAACGAATGACGCTTCGATCCCGAGACCGCGCGCAGAGCTACGACGTGCGCTGAGGAGGTTGCTTGCAGACAGCCGTTACCACCATAGAGCGCTTCATCCTCGATCAGGAAGATCGTTATCCCGAGGCCACGGGTGAGCTCTCGAATCTGCTCTACGATATTGCTCTGGCCAGCAAGATCATCGCCGCCGCCATTCGCCGCGCGGGGCTGGTCAACATTCTTGGCGCCGCAGGCAATCAGAACGTCCAGGGAGAGGAACAACAGAAGCTGGATGTGTTCGCCAACGAAACAATCAAGAACTGCCTGAAGCACACCGGCCGGGTCTGTGCCATGGGCTCAGAGGAGGACGACGACATAATTCCGGTCCCACCCGAGTACGCGGCCGGTAAGTATGCCGTTCTATTTGATCCACTCGACGGATCATCGAACATCGATGTGAACTCGGCGGTCGGCACCATCTTCAGCATCTATCGGCGGGTCAGCATGCACGGCCGCGGCACCGCAAGCGACGTGCTCCAGCCCGGGTGCAAGCAGGTTGCGGCCGGTTACGTAATGTATGGCTCCAGCACCATGCTGGTGTACACCACCGGACAGGGAGCCCACGGGTTTACGCTCGACCCGACCATCGGGGAGTTTCTCTTGTCCCATCCGAGAATCGTCACACCGCGGGTGGGGAAGTACTACAGCGTGAACGAGAGCAACTTCCACCGGTGGGACAAGGGTATGCAGACGGCGGTGCGCGGTCTGAAGGGAGACTTGAGCGACGGGGTCAGCCCCAAGAACAGCCGCTACATCGGATCACTGGTTGGCGATTTCCACCGAAACCTGATCTCGGGCGGGATTTTCCTCTATCCGGCAGATAGCAAAAACCCCAGGGGCAAACTCCGGCTGCTCTATGAGGCGAGCCCGATGGCTTTCATCGCCGAGCAGGCCGAAGGCTCGGCGACCGACGGCGTGCAACGCATCCTGGACATCATGCCGGGTAGCCTTCATCAGCGCACGCCACTGGTGATCGGCTCCCGTGAAGACGTCGGCTATGTGGCTGATACCCTGCGTCAAACGGCGTTGCGGGCCAGCGGTCCGGTGTCTCAACCCGCCTTGTGAAGACGGTCTACGGCCCGGAAGACTGGTCCGGCAGTCCGGAACGAGATCTCGGCCGTCCGGGTGAGTTTCCTTTCACCCGCGGCCCCTACCCGAACATGTACGTCGGCCGGCTCTGGACCATGCGCCAGTACGCCGGCTTCGGAACTCCCCAGGAAACCAATCGCCGTTTTCGCCAGCTCCTCGACGCCGGTCAGATGGGACTTTCGACCGCGTTCGATCTTCCGACTCAGATGGGTTATGACTCGGACCATCCAATGGCTGAGGGGGAGGTAGGTCGGGTCGGAGTGGCAATCGATACCGTTGACGACCTGGCCGAGCTCTTCCGGGACATTCCCCTGGACCAGGTGTCCACGTCGATGACTATCAATGCCACCGCGGCCATTCTTCTCGCCATGTACGTAGTCGTCGGAGAAGAGCGCGGCATCCCTCGGCAGAAACTGACGGGAACAGTACAGAACGATGTCCTGAAGGAGTATGTGGCACGGGGGACCTACATCTATCCCGCCGGCCCCTCGCTTCGGCTGGCTGCGGACATCTTCCGATTTGTTGACCAGGAGAAGATGGGATTCAATCCGATTTCCATCAGTGGCTACCACATGCGGGAGGCGGGCGCGACGGCAGTGCAGGAGGTCGGCTTCACCCTATCGAACGCTCTGGAGTATCTCCGGGTAGCGAGGAACGCCGGACTCTCGGTGGACAAAGTCGGACCCCGACTGTCCTTCTTCTTCGCCAGTCACAACGACCTGTTCGAAGAGGCTGCGAAGTTTCGGGCGGCCCGCCGTCTGTGGGCACGCCTCATCCAGGAGCGGTTTCAGGGAACCGATGCGGCAGCCCGGATGCGCTTCCATACTCAGACCGGAGGAGTGACCCTCCAGGCCCAGCAGCCGCTCAACAATGTGGTACGGGTAACGGTGCAGGCTCTTGCCGCAGTCCTGGGCGGCACCCAATCGCTGCACAC
>DASPKB010000498.1:0-8443 GCA_035628315.1 Gemmatimonadales bacterium
TGAAGAGTGCGGCAGGGGAGGGCGGTACGGGAGAGGACGCCCAGCTGGCCAACTACACTCTGTTGGGCAAGACGGGTACGGCTGTCCGATTCGAGGACGGACGGTATGTGGAAGGGGAGTACACCGCGTCTTTTGCGGCTCTCTTTCCAGCAGATGATCCACAGCTCGTGGTAATCGTGAAAATCGATAACCCGCAAGGCAAATACTACGGCGGCCTCACCGCGGCACCGGTGACCCGAAATATGCTGCAGCAGGCGCTCGCTTCCCGGCGCGTGGCGATCGACCGCGGCCGGCTTGCCGACACGAACAACTCGCGCCACAACGAGACCGAAACCATGGCAGTTTCACCTCCAGCCTCCAAGGTCGTCGTGGCATGGCCCCACAGGAACGCGGATTCCACTTCGAGTGGACGAGCGGTGCCATCGGTTGTCGGTCAGACCGCGCGTGCCGCTGTACTGGCACTCCACCAGCAGGGTTTCAGGGTAGGACTTCGTGGCCTCGGCCGGGTTACTCGCACGGCACCGTCAAGCGGGGAGACAGTACAGCCGGGGACCATTGTGACGGTATGGGCGGAATGATGCTGAAGGATGGGTTTCCGTGCCGCTGAGCTGGAGAGCCGTGATCGGCGAGTTACGGCGTGCTGATCTTCTGATAACAGCCCCCGACTTCGGGCCCGATCCTGCTGGAGTGGGCCTGGACAGCAGGACCATCAGGCCGGGCATGCTGTACGTCGCGGTCCGCGGCTCCCAGTCCGATGGACACCGCTTCATAGCCGACGCCGTGGCTCACGGCGCATCGGCAGTCGTAGTGGAGCAGTCTCAGAAGGCCGGGGTTCCCGAAATAGTGGTGAAGGATAGCCGGCGTACGGCGCACGTTCTGGGCGCCGCCTGGTATGGACATCCCAGCCGGTGCCTGACCTTGATCGGGGTTACCGGCACAAACGGGAAGACCACGACGACGGGCCTCATTCGCCACCTGCTCAACGAACACGACAGCGCCGGAAGCATCGGTACTCTCGGAGCATTCGATGGCAGGGGCGAGCCGGTTCCGTCCACGGCGGGGTCTCTGACAACACCGGGTCCGGTGGATCTGCAGGGTACCCTCGCGGAGCTGCTGAGCCGGGGTGTCGACACGGTGGTAATGGAGACGTCGTCTCACAGCCTCGACCAGGGTCGCTTAGATGGGATAGGCTTTGCCGCGGGGGTGTTCACCAATCTTACCCGCGATCATCTGGACTACCATGGTACCATGGATGCCTATCTCGCTTCTAAGCTCCGGCTGAGCACGCTGCTTCGCCCCGGTGGAGCGGAGGTCGTCAATCTCGATGACGATGCCTGGCGGGCTCTGCCACCGCACGCGCGACGGGTCACCTTCGGACTGCATCCTGCCGCCGATGTCCGTGCGGCTGGCGTAGCCCTGAGCGCGGCGGGATCCCGCTTTCAGCTTACCGGCCGCTTCGGCACCACAGAGGCGACGCTCCCGCTGCTCGGTGATTTCAACGTTGCCAATGCGCTTGCCGCCGCAGCCACGGCACTGATCCTCGAGCGCCCACTATCGGCTGTCGTCGAGCGGCTGGCGGCTGCTCCGCAGGTCCCGGGGCGGATGGAACGCATCAGCGACCATCCCTGTATCGTGCTACGTGACTATGCCCACACGCCCGATGCGCTGGAGCGCGCGTTGATCACCCTCCGTCCCCTCACCCCTGGAAGGCTGATCGCCGTCTTCGGCTGCGGAGGAGACCGCGACCGCGGCAAGCGCCCTCTGATGGGGCGTATCGCAGCGCAACTCGCCGATCTGGCCATTGCTACCTCAGACAATCCGCGGACGGAAGACCCCGGCGCCATCATCGATGAAATCGAGCGCGGCATGGGCGGGGTGCCTCACCTCCGGATCGTCGATCGTCTCGCCGCCATTCACGCCGCACTGGAAGAGGCGAGGCAGGGGGACACCATTCTGCTCGCTGGCAAAGGGCACGAGACCTATCAGGTGATCGGTACGACCAAGATCGACTTCGACGAGCGCGAGATCGTGCAGAATGCCATACGGGGGAAGCGGTGAGCGGTGAGGCTGGTGCCACCATGAAGCTGACATGGTTCGAGAGCGACATAAGGGCCGCGCTGGATCTCCCTGCGGTAACCGGGCGGAGCCCGCTCACGTTCAGCGGGATTTCCACCGACAGCCGGGCGATTCACCCAGGAGCGCTGTTCGTCGCGCTCCAGGGGGAGCGCTTCGACGGCCATGATTATCTCGACGCTGTCGCCCGCGCCGGTGCCACAGGCGCGATCGTGCGGCGGGGCACGTCGCCGGTTACTGGGCTGGCGCTCCTCGAGGTGGACGATCCGCTCAAGGCCTTCGGGCTTCTGGCCCGGGCACGGCGGCGAAAACTCGAGGGACCAGTGGTAGCCGTGACCGGCACCAACGGGAAGACCAGTACGAAAGAAATGCTGGCCGCGGTGCTTGGCACGCGCTATCGGACTTATGCCACGCGTGCCAACCTGAACAACCTGGTCGGGGTTCCGCTCACCATCCTGGAGGCACCGGCGGACGCTCAGGCATTGATCGTAGAAGCGGGCGCGAACCTTCCGGGCGAGATCGCCCGATATCGGGAAATCATCGAACCTTCCATAACGGTGATTACCAATGCGGTGGCCGGGCACCTGGAGGGTTTCGGCTCGCTGAACGGGGTACTGGAGGAAAAGCTTTCGCTTACGACCGGTGTGCCGCTGGCAATCGTAGGCATCGATCCACCTGCTCTCGCTCCAGGCGCACGAGCGCGGGCGCGCGAAGTCCGTACCGCTGCGCTGGCCGGCGCGGATCTGGTGCCGGAGGAGGTTACGCTCGACGAAGCAGCCCGGCCGGTAATGACCATAGCCGGCCACCGCTTTGTGTTATCGGCGCGGGGTCTCCATCAGGCAGATAATGCGGTTCGGGTCTGGGCCGTGGCTGAGGCACTCGGACTGGAGTTGAAAGAAGTGGCCCGGGCACTGGAGCAGTTCGCGATTCCCGGCGGCAGAGGCGAGTTGATCCAGCAAGGCGAGCTGACCATTCTCAACGATTGCTACAATGCGAATCCGCAATCGTTCCGGGCAGCCATCGCAACGGCCGCCGCACTGCGTGGTAACCGTCGTCTGGTATTCGTAGCCGGGACGATGCGGGAGCTCGGACAGGATTCAGCGGCGCTGCACCGCGACATCGCGGAAGCGCTGGTAGACCTCCATCCCGAACTGCTGGCGGTGGTAGGTGATTTCGTTCCGGCTGTGGAGCCGTATGCGGGCGCCCTACGCCACCGCCTCATCACAGCCGCCGATCCTCTGGCTTTGGCGCCTCTGCTCGCCCGGCATCTCCGGGGCGACGAGCTGGTGGTGCTGAAGGCATCCCGCGGAGTGGCCTTGGAACGTATACTTCCGGCGCTCCAGGCCCGCGCGAAGCACGCCGTCCCCCCAGGTGCTCCGCTCCATCCCCGTTGAGGCTCGATGTTTTATCACTGGCTAGCACCACTCGGTCAGACGTACATCATCTTCAATCTCTTCAACTACATCAGCTTCCGGGCTGCGGGTGCGACGGTCACCGCGCTGCTGCTGGCATTTCTGGTCGGGCCTCCCGTCATCCGTCGGCTCCGGGCCAGGAAAGTGGGCCAGGTAGTTCGGGCGGAAGGTCCGGCCAGCCACCAGAGCAAACGCGGCACGCCGACCATGGGCGGATTGATCATCCTTCTCGCGACGATAGTTCCGACCCTGCTGTGGGCGCCGCTGACCAATCGTTTCGTCGTGGTTGCAATGCTCTCCACGCTCTGGATGGGGTGCATCGGCTTCCTCGATGACTATCTGAAAATCGTGCAGGGTAAATCCCGGGGGCTGGTGGCTCGCTGGAAGCTGGCCGGTCAATGCAGCTTCGGGCTTCTGCTCGGCCTGTTTCTAGCCTTCAACCCGGTCGTTCCGACCGACACGATTCCTGCTACGGCCACCACGCTCCCGTTCTTCAAATATCTGGTTGTCAACTTCGCCCCCTGGCTGTTCGTGATCTTCGTGACGGTCGTCATAACCGGAAGCAGTAACGCGGTGAACCTGACGGACGGTCTGGACGGACTCGCAACCGGGCTCGCGGGCATTGCAGCCGCGGCCTTCGCGGTGTTTGCCTACCTGTTCGGCAGGGTCGACGTGACGACGTACCTGAACGTGTTCTACCTGCCGGGCGCGGGTGAACTGGCCGTCTTTTGTGCGGCACTCATGGGGGCCACTGTGGGCTTCCTCTGGTTCAACGCTCACCCGGCCGAGGTTTTCATGGGAGACACCGGGAGCCTGGCCATTGGTGGGGCGCTTGGCACTGTCGCCATTCTGCTCAAGGCCGAGTTCCTCCTGCTGCTGATCGGGGGCGTGTTCGCCGCGGAGGCGATATCGGTGCTCATCCAGACCGGCACCTACAAATGGTTCAAGCGGACGCGAGGTCGAGAATACGCGGATGCTCACCGCGTCTTTCGCATGGCTCCGCTGCACCATCATTTCGAGAAACTGGGGTGGGCGGAAACGACTGTCGTGACCCGCTTCTACATCCTCGGTCTGCTCTGCGCCCTCGTGGCGCTCTCGACCCTCAAGGTCCGATGACCGCGGCAGGCGTGGTGGCGCTCTTCGACCAGTGGCTGGCGAGCGGACGCGAGGTCGCCGTCGTGGGGCTGGGGAAGAGCGGGGTGGCGGCAACCCTGCTGCTGCGCGAGATGGGCATTCCGGTGTACGCCTCGGACACGGGGAAAGGCCCGGCCCATCAGGCCTGGGCCGGCACGCTCCGGCATGCCGGGGCATCGGTTGACGTGGGCGGGCACGATCTGGAGAGGATCGCGCGCTCCGCCGCCGTAGTGGTCGCTCCTGGGGTTCCTCCTGACGTGCCGGCTTTGGAGGCGGCGCGGCGTGCCGGACTGGAGATCTTTGCGGAGGTGGACGTCGGATTTCTAGCGCTGCGTACGACCCGCTGCATCGGCATTACGGGAACCAATGGCAAGACGACGACAACGTCCCTGATCGCGCATGTCCTGTCTGCAGCCGGCATTCGCACGGAAACGGCCGGAAATATCGGTAGACCGCTATGTGAAGTAGCCACGTCGTCCACGCCGCCTCCCTGGCTGGCGCTGGAGCTTTCCTCGTTCCAGCTGCACGATGCTCCGCACCTCAAGCCGGCGGTGGGTGTGCTCACCAATCTCGCGCCCAACCACCTCGACCGATACCGCTCGTTGCAGGAGTACTACGGGGATAAGTCCCAGCTCTTCAGAAATGCCGACGAGAATTCGGTCTGGGTAACGAACGCAGATGACCGTGCCGTGCAGGAGATGATCCGTGCTGTGCCCGGCCGCCATCTCCGGTTCTCGATCCAGCAGCGCGCTGATGCCTGGTACGACCGGCAGGGCAGGCGTCTCATGCTGGGCAGCGCGGAGGCTCTTCCGCGCGCGGCGCTTCCGCTGCTGGGCGACCACAATGTGGCCAATGCACTCGCTGTGCTGCTGGTAGGGGCTGAACTCGGCGCACCGATCGAGAAGATCGCCGAAGGCATGCGGTCGTTCCGTGCCATTCCGCATCGGGTCGAGCCGGTACGCGAGGTGAATGGCGTGCTCTGGATCAATGATTCGAAGTCCACCAACGTGACATCCACGGAGGTGGCTGTGGCGGCGCTCGACCGCCCCTTCGTGTTGTTGCTGGGCGGGCGGCACAAGGGCGAGCCTTACAGCCGGCTGGCGAAGTCCCTGATTAAAGGCGGCTGCCGCGCGGTGGTGGCCTATGGCGAAGCGCGGGATCTCATCACTCAGGACCTTCGGGCCAGCCTCAACGTGGTGCCGGCCGGCACTTTCGAAGATGTCCTCACGCAGGCCCACCGATTGGCGCAGCCCGGTGATGCCGTGCTGCTCTCGCCCGCATGCTCCAGCTACGACATGTTCACCAACTACGAGGAACGCGGGGATCGGTTCCGCCAGGCGGTGCTCGCGTTATGATCCCGCGGCCGGTGCGGCACCCCGGTGAGATGCGCTGGGAGACTCGGCTCCTGGGGATGGTGACGGCGGCGCTTCTGGTGTTCGGCATTGCGGCAACCTACGGTGCCGCGAGCCTCACCACGCTGCAAAGCGAGAACGGGGGGCTGGGCTTCGCCTTGCGGCAGCTGACCGGAGCTGCGGTGGGTGGCGCTCTGCTGCTGCTGGCCTCCCGCCTGGACTACTACCGATGGCGACAGCTAGCCTGGCCTCTCCTGTTCGTCACCCTCGTCTTCCTGCTGATTCCACTGCTTCCATTTACCCGCAGCATAGCGCCGTCTATCAATGGGGCGCGCCGGTGGATCGATCTGGGGCCTCTCAACTTTCAGCCCTCCGAGGTTGCTCGTCTCGTCGTCGTGATCTGGTGTGCGATGCTCGCTTCGAAAAAGGGCCTGCAGGTCCGTGAGTTCAAGAAGGGTGTGCTGCCCTTCGTGATCATCATCGGCCTGGTCTCCCTGCTGATTCTGCTGGAGCCCAATCTTTCCATGGCGACGCTGGTGGCGCTGCTCGGAGGGCTCGTGCTCTTCACATCCGGTGCCAAGATCGGTCACTTCGGCCTCGTGGTGTGTGCGGGCCTGGTCCTGATCTTTCACCAGATCCGCGACGTCGAATATCGTCTCGCCCGAATGCTGACCTTTCTGAATCCGGGTGAAGAAACGACGGAGGCGGGATTTCAGATTCATCAGTCACTGATCGGCATCGGCTCTGGACAGCTGTTCGGGGTGGGGTTCGGCGAGGGCCAGCAGAAGCTCGGCTACCTGCCGTATGCCTACTCCGACTTTCTCTTCAGCACCATCGGAGAGGAATGGGGCTTCGTTGGCGTGTGTGTAGTGGTGGCACTCTTCGCGTTGTTCTGCTGGCTGGGATTCCGGATCGCGCGCACCGCTGCCGATCCCTTCGGCCAGTATCTCGCGGTGGGATTGACCGGTGTAATCGGTTTGACCGCCTTTATGCACATGGCAGTGTCCCTGGGCCTGATTCCAACCACTGGTCTGACGCTGCCATTCATGTCGTACGGCCGTTCGAGCCAGGTGATCTCGCTCCTGGGCACCGGCATTCTGATTAATATCGGCCGCCTGCGGGGAAGCCCCCGGGCGGCGGGTCCGCGGGAGCGGCGAGCCGGAAGAGGGGCGGAGGGGCGGACAGGCGAACGTCCGGCAAACTGGGACGTCTCGAAGGAACGCCGAGCTGCTGCGGAGCAGGGCACCCGTCATAGCCGAAACCGGCGGTCGGTTTGATGGCTCCTGCCGCGAAGATTCTGATTGCTGGCGGAGGCACCGGTGGGCACCTGATGCCGGCGCTCGCAATAGCAGATGCGTTGCGGGAGCACGCACCGCAGCTCGAGCCGGTGCTGGTCGGAGCCGTCCGTGGGGTCGAAGCCCGCTTACTCCCCAGCCGCGACTATCGATATCACCTCCTTCCGTCCGAGCCGATCTACCGGCGAACCTGGTGGAAGAACGTCAGGTGGCCCTTCGTTGCCGGACGCTTGTTGCGGAAGGTGGCACAAGTGTTCGAAGCCGAGCGGCCGGCTGCGGTCCTGGGTACCGGTGGTTATGCCTCGGGACCGGTTGTCTGGTGGGCCGCCCGGCATCGCATCCCCACGGCCATCCAAGAGCAAAACGCGTATCCGGGACTGGCGAGCCGATGGCTCAGCCGCCGGGTGCGCCATGTCTACCTCGGTCTGCCCGAGGCCCGGCGTCTACTGCGGTTCGGTCCATCAACACAGGTATTCGATACCGGAAATCCTATCGCGCCACCAACACCGGAGCGCCAGGAGAGTGCGCGAGCAAAGTTCGGCTTCAATGGCAAGCGTCAGGTGCTGCTGATTACCGGCGGAAGCCAGGGAGCGCTGGCCATCAACACCGCTGTGGCCGGGTGGCTGGACGATGGAGGCCCGGACAATGCCAATCTGATCTGGGTCACCGGCCGAGCTACTTACTCTCAGTTTCAGCGGTACGAATCTCCGCAGGTGCGGGTGCTGGATTTCCTCGATCCGATGGCGGATGCGTACGCAGTGGCGGATCTCGTCGTGTCACGGGCCGGAATGATTACCGTGGCGGAGCTCTGCGCGTGGGGGCTTCCGAATGTTCTGATACCGCTCCCTACGGCTGCCGCCGACCATCAAACCCATAATGCCAGGGTGCTCGCCGAGGCCGGAGCTTCCGTCCTGTTACCCCAATCCGAGCTCACCCCCGCACGGCTCAGGAGCGCTGTTGGCGGGCTGCTGCTCGATCAGCCCCGGCTCCGGCAGATGGCGGAGCGCGCAATGTCTCGCGGGCGGCCTCAATCGGCCCGGGAAATAGTGTCCAAGTTGTTGACACTCATCGGCTGAGCGGACTTTCAGAACTTCCGGCACCATCTTACATTAGCCCAGCAATCGTGGCACTGTTCAACCCCACGGATAAGCGCAGCGTGCACTTCATGGGAATAGGG
>DASPKB010000499.1:0-4953 GCA_035628315.1 Gemmatimonadales bacterium
GATTTACCAGGCGGGCTATCCGGAGTTCGTCGTCAGCTCGGCCTACGACTCAGCCGCCGGCTCGCTGGCGCTCACGATCAAGCAGGTGCAGGTGGACACGAGTGCAAGCGACACCGCTAACGTTCGGTTTACCACCCCACAGGTCTTTCAGGGCCCTCTCTCGATTCGGGTCGGCACCGCACGGGGTGATGTGCGGAAGCGAGTGCTGCTCACGGCCCGGGAACAGGTGATTCACATTACGGGCGTTGCTTCGCCGCCCACGATGGTGGTGTTTGACGAGCCAAACGCGTGGCTCAAGACGCTGACCTTCGAGCAGCCCACGCCCTGGCTGACGACCCAGCTCAACCGGGACGCTGACCTCTGGAACCAGAGCTGGGTGATAGAGCAGCTGGGGCGGCGCAGGGGAGACTCGCTCGCCTTGGCTGCTCTCGCCCGTGCCACTCGAAGCGCCGACTACTACCGGACTCGTGCTGAGGCGGCGATTGCCTTGCGCGGCTTTCCCGAAGAGGGTGCGGTTCCTCCGCTGGAAGCCGCGGCCAGAGACACCTCAGCCACGGTGCGCGAGGCCGCCGTGCTGGCGTTGGGAACGATTGGTGGCGAGCGAGCCCAGAGCCTGGTGCGTGCTGCCTGGAGCAAGGACTCCAGCTACCAGGTAAGGGCCAGCGCGCTCGGCATGCTGGTCCGGTTGGATTCTGCCGGGGCGCGGGAGGCCATTCTCTCCGGCCTGCACACACCGTCCTATCGCGACGTAATTCAGCAGGCCGCGATCGAGGCGGCGGGGCAGACGGCCGACTCCGCAGTGGTTGCTGGGCTGGAGAAGATCCTGGGAGAGCAGCGCCTCGCCGCTCTCACTCTGGCCGCGATGGCGCGCCGGGGCGACACGCGGGCATTGAGCGCTCTGGTCCGCCACCGTGACGACAAGCGACCCTGGGTAAGACGGTGGGTGCTGGACGCGATCGAAAGAGAGCTGGAGAAGGAGACATGACCTCACGCCGGAGCGGGAACCCGGCCCAGCCACTCGATTACCGGTAACACCGATGCCGCGGCCGCTGCGTCGTCTCCCGTGCGGGGCAAACTCACCACCCGATCGATGCCGGAGAGCCGAGCGATAGCGGCGCCGTTCTGCCCGGTGGACTGGTCCTTCTTCTCGGGTGTCGTGAGAACCACGCCCACGCAGGCGATACCGGCCAGCTCCAGGGCGCTCAGCGTCAGCAGGGTGTGATTGATCGTGCCGAGACGGTCGGCCGCCACCACCAGGGCCCGAGCGCCCAGCACCCGCGCCATGTCAGCCATATTCCATTCCCACGTCACCGGCGCCAGCAGGCCTCCCGCCCCTTCGATGATTGCGTACTCGGCCGACTCAGCATAACGCTCGATCTTGAGCACCAACGCGTCGAAGTCGATCTCCGCCCCTGCACGCTCGCTGGAAAGCACCGGCGCGATCGGATCGGGGAGCCGGATGATCGCGTGCGCCGGCTGACTCTGACCGGTGGCACGCGCCAGCCGCACGCCGTCCTCGGACTTGCTCGGCTGAGCTGAGCAGCCGGTCTCCACCGGCTTGATGGCGACGACCTGCTTTCCCGATTCGCGAAGGGAACGAGCCAGCGCGCAGGCCACCCAGGTCTTGCCCACGCCGATATCGGTGCCGGTAACGAGTATGGTCATGCAGAGAGACTACACTACGTTTCGCCCATGGTCTACCTCTTGGCAATCGCCTCGGCGGTGTTTTACGGCGCGGCGGATTTCGCCGGCGGACTCACCACCCGCCGGGCGGGTACGATTCCGGTCGTATTTCTCTCCCAGGCGAGTGGGCTGGCACTGCTGGCACTCATGCTGCTGTTTCTGCCGGGGGAACCCTCGCTTCCGGATTTCGCCTGGGGCGCGGCTGCGGGCCTTACCGGTGGCGTCGGCGTAGCGCTGCTCTACCGTGCACTGGCGGTCGGGGTCATGGCAGTAGTGGCACCCACCACCGCCGTATGCGCCGTGATCATCCCTGTGGTGGTCTCGATTCTGCTTGGCGAGCGCCCACTACCGTTGGTCGCGGCCGGCATCCTGCTGGGTATCTGGTCGATAGTGCTGGTGAGCCGGCAGACCTCACCGCGATCGCTCTCGTCTGCGATGTCCCCCGGACGGGTCATGGCTTTGCCACCTGGCGTGGGAATGGCGCTGATCTCCGGGGTAGCCATCGGATTTTTCTTTCTCTCCCTGGCTCAAACCCGGAGTGAGGCCGGTATGTGGCCTATTCTGGCTTCGCGTACAGTTTCGACCGTATTGTTCGGAAGCCTGGTCCTTGTTCGACGCGAGTCGCTCCGCATGTCTCGATCCACCCTGGGTCTTGTTGTCCTTGCGGGCACAGTGGACATGCTTGCGAACGCACTGTATCTGGAGGCGGCTCGCCAGGGGCCATTGAGTGTGGTCGTGACGTTGTCTTCGCTGTATCCGGCGAGCACGGTGCTGCTGGCGAGGATTGCCCTGGGAGAGCGGCTCAATGGCTGGCAGGTGACAGGCGTAGGCTGTGCACTGGCGGCGATCGTGTTGATAGTGAGTGGTGATCGGAGCGCATAGCTACGAACATGCCCAGCAAAACGCCCACAGAAACGATCACTATCGACGGACACCAGGTCTCGATAACTAACCCCGAGAAGGTGCTCTTTCCGGAGGCGAAGTACACCAAGCTCGATGTGGTCCGCTACTATCTCGCTGTGGCCGAGGGGGCGCTCAGGGCCGCGGGTGGCCGGCCCAACATGCTGGTACGGTTTCCCAACGGAATAGGCGAGCAGCACTTCTATCAGAAGCGCGCGCCGACGTCGCGGCCCCCCTGGATCGAGGTTGTGACCATCCGGTTTCCTTCCGGCCGCAGCGCTGATGAGGTGGTGCCCCGCAGTGCCGCTACGCTGGCGTGGCTGGCGAATCTCGCCTGTCTTGAGCTGCACCCGCATCCGGTCCGAGCCGACGATCTCGACCATCCCGATGAGCTGAGAGTCGATCTCGATCCCGTGCCCGGCGTCGAGTGGGCTCAGGTGCGAGAGGTGGCACACGTAGCTGATGCTACTCTGCGGGATTACGGGCTGGTTGGCTGGCCCAAGACCTCGGGCTCGCGTGGCATTCACGTCAACGTGCGGATCCAGCGGCGCTGGACCTTCGACGAAGTCCGGCGGGCGGCACTGGCGCTTGCGCGGGAGGTGGAGCGGCGCGCTCCGGCTATCGCCACCAGCAAATGGTGGAAGGAGGAGCGCCACGGTGTGTTCGTGGATTACAACCAGAACGCGAAGGATCGCACCGTGGCCTCGGCCTACTCCATAAGGCCAAAGCCCCGGGCCACGGTCTCGGCGCCACTCAGCTGGGACGAGGTGGACCGCTGCGATCCAGGTGACTTCACTCTCGCCACCATGCCGGCGCGCTTCAAGGAAATCGGCGACCGGCACGCAGCCATCGACCGCGAGCCGGGATCGCTGGAGCGCCTGCTCGAGCTATCCGCGGAACACGAGCGGAGCGGACTGGGCGATGCCCCCTGGCCGCCCCACTATCAGAAGCAGCAGGGCGAGCCCGCCCGGGTGCAACCCTCGAAGCGCAGGGTGTCCAAGCACCCGCTTATAGAGATCGGACGGGCGCAGCGGAAGGAGGACGCGCTTGCCGGTCTGGAGCGGTGGAAGGCGCGCCACCCGAAGGCGGCCGCGCATCTCGAACCGGCCGACGTGCTGGTGGACTCGATGCGCGGCCGCTCCTCAACCTGGACCCGCATTCGGGTCAACCTGCAGCATGTGCCGGTTGAGCTCCGGCCGGATCAGGAGCCGCTCGACCCGGACGAGAAGACTTTGGCCAGCTCGTAAGACGGCGTGACCTCCAGCTGGTCGTAGCGGCAGTCGGACGGCCGCTTGTCAGGCCGCCACCGGAGGAAAGTGGTGGCGTGACGAAAGCGGTCGCCCTGGAGGTGGTCGTACTTGACCTCGCAGACCCGCTCGATGCGGAGCGGCTCCCACGAGAGATCCTTTCCAGCGCTCCAACGGCTCTGTGCCCCAGGCATCCGGTCGAACCCGGCTCCTTCCGCTTGGGCCCACTCCTTCCACGGATGGTTCTCCATCGCGTTCTTCCGCAGCGGCTCCAGCTCCTGTGCCAGCTCCTTTCGTTTCGCCATGGTGAACGACGAGGTGACGCCTACGTGCTGCAGCATGCCGCGGCTGTCGTATAGACCCAGGAGGAGCGAGCCGACCACTCCCTTTCCGGTCTTGTGCCAGCGGAAACCGGCCACCACACATTCTGCCGTGCGGGCGTGCTTGACCTTGATCATGGCGCGCTTGCCGGGCTGGTAGGGAAGGTCCTCTGGCTTGGCAATTACCCCATCGAGACCGGCTCCCTCGAACTGATCAAGCCACTTGAGCGCCAGTGTCCGGTCCCGGGTAGCCGGCGTGAGATATACCGGTGGCTCCACCCGGGCAAGCAGCCGCTCCAGCTGCTTGCGCCGGTCGCTTTGAGGCTGCGCCATCAGGCTCTTTCCTCCGGCCGCGAGCAGATCGAATGCGATGAACGAGGACGGAGTCTCCCGAGCCAGCTTGGCTACCCGGGACGCCGCTGGGTGAAGCCGGAGCTGGAGCGTATCAAAGTCGAGACCAGTTTTGGTCATGATCACGATCTCGCCGTCGATCACCGAGCCCGCCGGCAACCGCTGCAGCAACGCCTCGTGCAGCTCGGGGAAATAGCGGTCGAACGGCCGAGAATCACGGCTCTGGATATAGACGTCGCTGTCACCCCGGAAGATGATGGCGCGGAATCCATCCCACTTCGGCTCGTACAGGAAGGGTCCGGGGGGCGGCAGATCGTCAGCCAGCTTGGCCAGCATGGGCTCGATTGGCGGGGCCAGGGGAAACTGTGCGGTGTCTGACTCGGGTTTCATAGCGGCGAGCGTTGTAGGTTACCGTCGGTGGTCTCTCCGGATTACGTTGCGGACGGGAGAGG
>DASPKB010000500.1:0-2225 GCA_035628315.1 Gemmatimonadales bacterium
CCGGTAAGACTCGCCAGTGCTGCTTCCAGTGCCGCAGAGCGAATCGCGTTCGAGCTGCTGACTGTGGGTAGCGGAGAAGCCGCGCTCGAACAAATGCTCCAGGCCCGGCTTAGACCTGCCGGTTTCGATCTGACGATCCGACAGCTCGAGCTCTCGGCATTTCTGGCCCGGGTTTATGGACCGGGGCGTGATTTCCAGGCAGCGTTGCTCGGAATCCCGGGTGATCTCGGCCTCGGGTTTCTCCGGCCGCTGGCATCTCTCGCTGGACTGAAAGCGCCCGACGACCCCAAAGCGGCGCAGCGAATGTTCGCGGATTCGGTGCCGGTTGCGTTTCTGTACCACTCCCGTGGGCTCCAGGGCATGAATCGGAGAGTCCGCGGTGTCACCATGGATTTACGCGGAGAGCTTCCTACCATCCAGCAGTGGTGGGTGGAGCCGTGAGTGGGGCAACCTACTGTGCGTCGGCGCCGGTGCGTCTCGATCTCGCCGGCGGATGGACCGATGTGCCGCCATTCAGCAGCCGGGAAGGTGGTCTGGTGGTCACCGCCGCCATCCGCCTCTTTGCTCGTGCCGAAATCCAGCTGGGCGGCAGAGGTTTCCGGCTGATCTCGGACGACCTGCAGGATCAGCTCGAGGTCGACGACTCCGCGGGACTGGTTCGGGATGGCCGGCTGGATCTGCAGAAAGCCGGCCTTCGCATGCTCCCCGTGGGAGCGTGCACTTTGACTACTCGGTCAGACGCTCCGGCGGGCTCCGGGCTGGGCAGTTCCGGCGCGCTCGACGTTGCGTTGGTGGCGGCGTTGTCAGCAGCCCGCGCGGAAAGGCGTGATCCGGTGGAAATCGCCGAGACCGCCTGCCACCTGGAGGCCGTCGAGGCCGGCATCCCCGGCGGACGACAGGATCAATTCGCCGCCGCGCTCGGCGGTTTCCTGCGGCTGGAGTTCCGTGATCCTCATATCGAAGTGGAACGGCTGAAGCTGGACCCCGACTTCATGGCCGAGCTGGCGCGCCGGATGGTGCTGTGCTACACCAGCGCGTCTCGGTTTTCCGGCACTACCATCGCTCGCGTGATGCGGGCCTACGAATCCGGCGATCGCCAGGTAGCCGCGGCGCTCTTTGGACTTCGCGATGTTGCGGCGGACATGGCGGCGGCACTGGTCTCGGGCGATATGGTGCGCATCGGACAGCTGCTGCGGCAAAACTGGCAGCTCCAGCAGTCGCTGGATACTCGCATGTCCACTCCGGAGATGGCCGAGCTGGAGCAGGCAATGGACCAGGCAGGCTCCCTCGGTGGCAAGGCAGCGGGGTCCGGTGCCGGGGGATGCATGTTCTTCCTCGCCCCGGATAACCCATCGGCTATGCTCGAGGCCGCTCGGCGGGCTCAGGCGCGAGTGCTTCCGGTGTCCTGGGCCATGCGGGGAGTCTATCTGTGCTGAATGCAGACGAGCTTAACGGGCGCGCTCAGGAAGTTGCCGCCGCGCGCGATCTCGGCGCCTTGCTCAAGCAGCTTGGCCGACGTGCACGCCCGCTGCTGGAAGGCCCACTTCCAGAGCCGCCGCCCAAGGCGTTGCTGACGGCGGATGGAGGGGTGTGTTCCCAGGACGGCAGCCGCCTCGAGTTCGATCCCTGGAATCCACGGGAGCACCGCTGTCCTCGTTGTGGCAAGCTCCACCAAGGCGAGCGGCACGACCGGGCCTGGGCCCACTACCAGCATCTCTGGCTGGCCGAGCGGGCGGCGCACCTCGCTGCGCTCGCGGTCTTCGGTGAAAGCGCACCGGCGGCGGACCGAGCCAACCGTATGCTCCAGAGCTACCGGAACTATCTGGAGTATCCCAACCGGGACAACGTGCTCGGGCCCAGTCGGCTCTTTTTCTCGACCTACCTGGAATCCATCTGGATCGCGAACTACCTGACTGCGGCGATGCTGCTGCGGGAATCAGGTCAGCTGGAGGACGCGAGCTCCGGTATCGTAGCCACGGTGGCCGATGAGGCCGCCGCGCTGATCGGGGATTTCGATGAGGGACTCTCCAACCGGCAGACCTGGCACAATGCCGCGCTGGCTGCCATCGCGGTTTGGTTCGAAGACGAAGATCTGGCTACCCGAGCCATCGAAGGCGCATCCGGCGTGGTGACCCACTTGCTGCACGGGTTCGGGTCGGACGGGATGTGGTATGAGGGGGACAACTATCACCTCTTTGCTTTGCGCGGCCAGCTGGTGGCCATGG
>DASPKB010000501.1:0-4703 GCA_035628315.1 Gemmatimonadales bacterium
GACAGTCCTGCAAACAAGTCGGGCACCGAGGTGCACCGAGCGTGCCAGCTTCACAGTGAGTAAATGAAGCCCTTGGTCACTCAATCAGAAGGATTTACACGCCCTATTAGTTCCCTGACCAGCTGTTGGCAGAACGGTCGAGCCTTAACGGCTCGATTCCGAAACTCTGCTGCCAATATGGCCATCGATCCTGAGCGCGGTCGAGGAGCCCGGAGCGCCCGAAGGCCAACTCTCGACTCACGACACCCATGGGTACAGATTGTTTCCCATGCTCTCTGAGTCTATCCCCGCAAAGCATCGATGCCTATGACATCGGCAAACGACCGCCCGCTGCCGGCGCGGCTGGCCGAAGCGTTAGGGGATGCTTACACCATCGAGGGAGAGATCGGTCGGGGAGGCATGGGCGTGGTCTACCGGGCCCGCGACGAGCGGCTCCAGCGCCGGGTAGCAATCAAGGTTCTCCCTCCGGAGTTTGCCTTTCAGCAGGACATCCGGGAGCGGTTCACCCGGGAGGCTCAGACCGCCGCCCGCCTGTCTCATCCGCACATTGTTCCTATCCATACGGTCGGCGAGGGCCAGGGTTTGGTGTACTTCGTGATGGGATACGTGGACGGGGAGTCCGTGGCCGCCCGGATCCGCCGGCGGGGCCAGCTCCCGGTGGAAGAGGCCCGCCGAATCATGAAGGAAACGGCGGACGCACTCGGCGCCGCCCACGCGGTCTCAGTCATCCATCGGGATATCAAGCCGGACAACATCCTGCTGGAAGGAACCCGGGGGCGCGTCATGGTGACCGACTTCGGCATTGCCAAGGCGTTGTCTTCCACGTCCGGGGCCACTCTGACCGGCATCGGTGTCGCGATCGGCACGCCTGCGTTCATGAGCCCCGAACAAGCTGCGGGCGAGCGGGACATCGACGGCCGTTCCGACATCTACAGCCTGGGTATCGTGACCTATCAGATGCTGACCGGCTCGTTGCCTTTCAATGCACCGTCGGTAGCCGGCATCCTGATGAAGCAGATCACCGAGGCGGCTCCGGACCTCAGGAAGCTGCGGCCCGATGTGCCGGAGGACCTGGCTTTGGCGGTAGCCCGCTGCCTGGAAAAGGATCCCGAGAACCGCTGGCCCACGGCGGATGCTCTCCGCAGAGCCCTGGAGAGCCGGACCGTGAGCGGCTACCGGCCTACCAGCACAAGTTGGCAGGCGGTGGATGCCGAGCCACGGGCTGCACCGCCTCGGTCCCAGCGTCTCTCCCGGCCCGGCACCAACCGGTCGCGAGTTCCAGTAGATGATCGGGCACCGGTCATTCCGCGTCCACTCCCGGACATACGCCGGCCGAAGGACCTGGCGCGAGCCCATCGGCGGGAGACCCGCAGAGACCGCACTCTCCAGGTTCCCGATACCGGCGAGCCCAAGATCATCCAGAAGGTTCGGGGTCAGTTCGCCAGCTGGGCTGCTGTCACGGCCGGTTGCCTGGGCATAAATGTGGCGACCGGCATCGAGCAACCATGGTTCCTATTTCCGATGTTCGGCATGGGCATCGGACTAATGAAGAACTACGCCACGTTGTGGTCGGCCGGGTACAGCTGGCGGGACGTGCTGAGCCGCCCTCCAGCCCCCGACGCCGTCGAGACCACGATGGTTAAGGGGAGGGACTCCCGCCAGATCCCCCCTCCAACGGCTGAGGAATACGGCGCGCACCTCCCGGCCATTCTGCAGGTGCACGGCGACCGGCTCGCGATTCTCAAGCTGATGGCAAAGCTGCCGGCATCGGAACGTAAGATGCTGCCTGAAGTTCAGCAGACCGCCGATGCGCTGTATGCCCGGGCGAGCGACCTGGCCCGCACCCTGCACGCCATGGACACCAATCTCGACACCGACGAATTGGCCGCCATCGACGATCGTATCGCCGGACTCTCCAGGGAGCCGGACGATCCCGAGCGGGCGCGCCGGCTCAATTTGCTCCAGCGCCAACGCCAGTCCATCACCGACCTGCGGGGGCGCCGGAGCCAGGTGGCAAGTCACCTGGAATCATGTGTGCTTGCTATGCAGAACGTGCGGTTTGACCTGCTGCGGCTGCGCTCGGCGGGAGTGGCGGCGGTGCTGGACGATCTGACCCAGGCCACTCAGCAGGCCAAGTCTCTTTCGCGAGACGTCGACAACGCCATAGCCGCTGCCGGGGAGATCAGGGAAGCGATGAAGTAATCGCCTAAAAGGCGACGATTTCCTCCATCGCCCGCTTCAGACTCTCCACCTGCGGGAGGATCACGTCCTCCAGCTCCGGGGCGTAGGCTACGAAGGTGTCGGTGGCGGCCACCCGCTTGACCGGCGCATCCAGAAACGCGAAGGTCTCGTCGGCAATGCGAGCCGCGATTTCCGCCCCGTACCCCCACGACAGCGAGTCTTCATAGGCCACGATAACGCGGCTGGTCTTTCGGACGGATTCGTAGATCGTGTCCCAGTCCACCGGCGAAAGGGAGCGTAGGTCAATCACTTCTACGCTGCGGCCATGCTGATCCTCCATGAGCTTGGCTGCCGCCAGGGTGCGCTGGACTACCGCGCCGTAGGTGACCACAGTGAGGTCACTGCCCTCTCGCACCACCTTCGCCTTTCCGAACGGAATCATGAAGTTGGGGCCGGGATTGGGCGCCTTGTTGTAGGTCTGACGATAGAGGTGCTTGTGCTCCAGGAAGAGCACGGGATCGTCGCACCGGATAGCGGTCCGGAGCAGCCCGTTGGCGTCGAGTGAGGTCGAAGGACACACGACCCGAAGCCCCGGTACGCCGGTGAAGACCGCAGCCCCGGTCTGCGAGTGGTACACTGATCCACCCTTCAGGTACCCGCCGTAGGTCACCCGAACAACCACGGGTGACGCGAAGGCGTTGTTGGACCGCCACCGCATCAGCGCGAGCTCATTTCTGAGCTGCATGTAAGCCGGCCAGATGTAGTCGAAGAACTGGATCTCCACCACCGGCTTGAGACCGCGGGTGGCCAAGCCGATCGCCCGGCCAATGATGTTGGCCTCAGCTAGCGGGGAGTTGTATACCCGGTCGCTCCCGAATGCGCGCTGCAGCCCCCACGTCACCTTGAAGACTCCGCCTTTGCCCTTCACGTCCCCGAGGTACTGTTCCCGGCTGCAATCGGCCACATCCTCGCCGAACACCACGATCCGGGGGTCTCTCGCCATCTCGTCGCGGAGGCAGATGTTCAGCAGGTCGACCATCGTGGTAGGGTCTCCCACGAAGTGGGGATCGTCTTCGGTGTCGAACTGCTCGGAGGTGGGATCGACGTCAGGAGAATAGACGTACTGGTAAACCGTATCGGTGCCAGGCTGAGGTGACGCGAGCGCCACGTCGGCGGCCTTCCGGACCTCCTCTTCGACCGCACGAACGATCTGGTCCAGCTCCGCCTGACTTGCAATCTCCTGCTCCAGGAGCTGCCTGGGGAAGCGGACCAGAGGATCTTTCTCGGCGTCGGCCTGCCGTTCGGCGGTCGGACGATAGTGGATCTCGTCGTCGGAGAGCGAGTGGCTGTAGGGGCGGATGACGTGCGCGTGGACCAGCGCGGGGCCCTTCCGCTCCCGCGCGTACTGCACCGCCTTGGTTAGCACGTCGTACGACGCCATCACGTCACAACCATCTACTTCCTGGATGAACAGGCCGGGAAAGCCGGTAAGCAGCTTGGAGATGGAGCCGCCGGGGGTATTCACTTCGACGGGCACTGAGATCGCGTAGCCGTTGTCTTCGACCAGGAAGACGACGGGGAGCTTGAGATTGGTCGCGCTGTTGAGGGCCTCCCAGAACTCCCCTTCGCTGGTGGTGCCGTCGCCAGTAGTACAGAGCACCACCTCATCGTTCCGGACCAGCTGCTCCTTGTCTGGAATACCCTCGATCATGTTGTAGCGGAGCCAGGCTTCGGCGCAGCCCACCGCCTGAAGAAACTGAGTTCCGGTGGGGCTCGAAGCGCTTACGATGTTGAGCTTCTTGTGACCCCAGTGCGAGGGCATCTGCCGCCCACCGGAGTTGGGGTCATCGGCAGCACCCACCGCGGATAGCAACTGCTCGGTTGCGGTCATGCCGAGCCCAAGGCAAAGAGCGCGATCGCGATAGTAGGTGTAAAACCAGTCGTAGGAGGGACGGAACACCTTGGAGGCAGCTGCCAGCACCGCTTCGTGTCCCGCTCCCGAGATCTGAAAGAAGATTTTGTTCTGCCGCTTTAGCTGGATCTCCTTGTCGTCAATGCGACGGGCCAGCAGCATCAGCCGGTAAATGTCGAGCAGATCCTGCCTATCCAGCTTGGCCGAGGTCTTGGACCGGCCCGTTGTGCGTGTAGCCATGGAGCTCGGGGTGCGGGTTAGAGCGATGACCGTTGGGTAAGATAGCTGCCACGGAAGGCTGGGACAGCCACTCCAGTGTCAGTCGCGCCGTTCCACCGACTTCACCTCCGCCAGGACTCCATCAAGATCGTTGAAGCGGAGAGACTTGGGATTTCCGGGCATCAGCGGAAGCTCGATGTCGGACTTGGGACCCTTCACCTTGACCCGAAGCCGGGCCGTACGATCCTGGCCCAGGTCCAGGGTGATCGGTACATACGCCTGGAAGGTCTCGGGCACGTTCTCCTGAAGCACCTGAAGCTTTACCCGGTACTGTCCACCGTTTGCGGGCTCGGTGCGATAGACCACCCGGTAAGCTGGAAGGTCGGTTCCG
>DASPKB010000502.1:0-2068 GCA_035628315.1 Gemmatimonadales bacterium
AGCAGAGAACCTTCGCAAGGGGCTCTCATGAATAGTCACGATTCAGAGTGGATCCGCTGGCCCATCGCGTGGAGTGCGATCTGGGTCGGTGCACTCACGGCCCTCGCCGTCGGATTGATCGTCGGGCTCCTGGGCTATGCCTTCGGGGCGAACGAGATCGCGAACACCGTCGACTGGCAGAAGCTCCGCCTGATCAGCGCCATCTTTGCGGTCGGCGGGGCGTTCTTCGCGTTTGTGGCCGGTGGTTGGGCCGCCGGACGTATTGCCGGAATCCGCCGGTCCGAGCCCGCGATGCTGCACGGCGCGATCGTGTGGCTGGTCGCCCTGCCGCTCTTCCTCGCCCTCGCCGCTGTCGGAGTTTCGGGTCATTGGGGCGGCTGGTACGGTGGCCTCGGCAGCATGACTCCGCTCGCGGCCGGGGCCGCAGTGGACCCCGGCGTTGCCGAAGCCACCCGCAACAATGCGCTCGCCACCACCGTCGCTCTGCTGCTAGGCCTCGTCGGCAGCGTGATCGGCGGCTGGATGGCATCCGGTGAGCCGATGACCTTCACTCACTACCGGCGCCGCGATCGATTGGTAGATGTTCCGGGGACAGGCCCATCCGCAAGAGAACTGAGAGAAGGGAGACTATAATGGCACTCATCCTGCTGTGGCTGCTCGGCGTGCCCTTGAGCGTGATCCTGATCCTCTTTCTCTTCGGCATCGGACGCTGAGAGAGCTCGCCAGATCAATGCGGCTCGACACGAAACCGCCACCGGTACCGGTGGCGGTTTTTTCAGCCATTCCCTGTGTCGCTGTTCCCGGTACCTACGTCCTAGCCCTTACGAAGCAACCGTCATTCTAGCGAAGCGAGGAATCGGGTCAGCCTGCTCTCGGAGATTGCGTTGCCCAGGACCATCGTGCTGGTCGGAATCCTGTTGTTCAGCAGCGTTGTGGTAGCGCACGCTCAGTATGCGGCGCGCCCGCTACCCACCTGGCGCGCCGAGTCGCTGACGCAGAGTGAGACCGGTGCACCACACAGCCTTCTAGAGCGGCGGGCTGCCACCCGGTCTCATACCGGAACCGGTCTCCTGATCGGAGGAATTGTCGGCGCGGGTGCGACCACGGTCTTCCTGATCGGCTTCTGCGGTGATCCTGACACCGCGTGTGGCGCCGACGAAGTGGGCCGCGCGGTGCTGTTCATCGGCTTGCCGATCACCGCGGCCGGGGCGCTCATCGGATCTCTGATTCGGACGGAGGAGCCGGACTGAGAACTACCCATCAGTCATTCTTCATTATCGTCACCGCCTCCCACCTTCCGGTGCACCCGTCCCGCGGCAACTGCGTTTTCGACGTCGATCAGGCCGGACTCGCCCACCCGCTGCACCATCTTGAGCAGGGTGTCCATGGTAGACACCTCTTCCAGCTGCTCCCGGGCAAACCATTCGAGAAAGTCGTGCGCCACGTAGTCCTTCTCGGTGGAGGCGCGGTCGAGCAGCGCGGTGATCTGTTTGGTCACGGTGTACTCCCAATCGAGTGCCAGCGCAACCGCTTCTTCCGCGCTCTTGAACTCGTGCCGGCCTGCCGGAACGGCGGGAATGGCGAGGTGGCCGCCGGCGTCCATGATGTAGCGCACGAATTTCATCGCGTGCACCCGCTCCTCATCCGCTTGCCGGAGGAAGAACTGCGCCAGCACCGGCAGCCCGGCGCTTTCGAAGTATCCCGCGACGTTCACGTACTGGAGCGAGGCTCCGAATTCGTTGCCGATCTGCGCGTTCATCTGGTCCGCCATAGCCTTGCTTATGAGCACCTCTGCCTCCCGGTTGTGCGTTCACCAGCCTGCCTTGATGCACCGCGTCCGCTTCAATCTATTGGATACCGGAAGGGCAACGGCACAATGACTCAGGGAAGCACCAGACGAAGTCCCAGGTTGATCATGCTTCCCTCCAGCGGGGCCCACGCGTCAACCGTCCACCGTCCGCCCGCACCGGGCTCCGGCCGAATCAGGGGCTGGTAATCACTCAGCCGGACATCCAGCAGATTCTCCGCGTTCAAGAACACCGTCGCCCTCGTCCCCAGCCGCTTCATC
>DASPKB010000503.1:0-2880 GCA_035628315.1 Gemmatimonadales bacterium
CCGGCTCGGAGTTGAGAAGAGCGCCGACGTAGAGGTGTAGTCCACCCAATCCCGTGCAGGAAACACCCATGCGCCTGCTCGTTGCTGCGGTGATGCTACTCTCCGCCTCGTCAGTCCGGGCGCAGGACAGCGTCATTGTCATCGATCCCAATGCCCGCCCGAGCGACTCCATCATCCGGGGTGGACCGCCACCTGATGTAGTTGCCGAGCTGATCGCCTTTTACAACGACTCGTCAACCACTCGAATGCAGGGTGACGTCACCCTGCCAGCCGGCAGCCAATTCGAGGGCAAGCTCGCGATGTATCGAGGGTCTCTTCGGGTGGCCGGCCGGGTGGCGGGGCCGATCGCGGTGGCGAATGGAACGCTGTACCTGCTCCCCGGTGCGGCGGTCGATGGCGCCATCCTGGTGGTGGGGGGACGCTTGCTCCGGTCGGAACAAGTGAAGCACGTGGGTACGGAACGGGTCTACTGGGACGCTGCACCAGTGGTGCGGGACGACGACGGATTGCTCAGCCTGCGAGAGCGGCGCCGGCCCCTGTCCGAGATCGCGAGCGCGCGCACCTCATTTCAGGTCGGCCGCATCCGCACGACCCTGTCACTGGCTACGGGCGGTACCTACAACCGGATTGAGGGGCTCCCGGTGCAATTCGGACCGCTCTTCGAGCTTCGGCCTTCAACCAATACTTATGCTCGTCTGGATCTCCGGGGCATCCTGCGCACCGCGGGAGAAGACACCGATCTGCGCAGTGACTTTGGATACGTGGCGCGCGGGGATCTCCGGTTTTCCGGCGGGACCCAGTTCGGTGTTGCCGGCCTGGTGTACAGCGAGGTTGCACCGGTTGAAGATCAACCGCTTTCCGGGTCGGAGTCCGGGTGGTCGGCTTTTCTTCTCCAACGAGACTATCGGGATTACTTCGAGCGCAGAGGCGTGACCGGTCTGGCCTATGTCCAGGCGACACCCGCTCTCCGTGCAGAAGTGTCGCTGAGCCGCGACTCGGAGCGTTCGGTTCGAGCGGCAGACCCCTGGTCCCTGTTTCGGAACAGCGATCAGTGGCGGCGAAATCCGCTGGTCGATGACGGCCACTACTTCATCACCGGGCTCGAGCTGGAGTTCGACACCCGCAACGACCGCGACCGCCCCAGCACCGGCTGGATGATTCGCACCCGTTACCAGCATCTCACCAGCGACGACATCGCCCCGGTCGCATTGCCCGCAGTGGTCCGCCCGAGCCCTCCCACCGGTGGCGGCTATGCTACGGACCGTCTCTCGATAGACGTGCGTCGATATTCCCGGTTGACGCCCGGCCTTCGAGTGAACGCGCGTCTTCGCGCAGACGGGTGGATAGCCGGGGACCGACTGCCGATCCAACGCCGGGTTTCCCTGGGAGGGCCCGACCTTCTCCCGGGCTTTAATTTCCGAGCGTTTACCTGCGCACCTCGGGGGTTCAGCAGCCCGGGTAATCCAGCCCTATGCGATCGGATGATCGCTACCCAGCTTGAGGTCCGCACCCGGATCGGGCTCAATCTCGGCTACCGCCTGCCGGCAGGCGAAAGCGCGGGGCCCGGCCGGTTCATCGGCATCGAAGAAGCTGATTTGGTGCTGTTCAGCGACGCGGGCAAGGCGTGGCTCGCCGGAGCCGGCCCCGGTCAGGTTCCGGTGAACCGGCTTCCAGTGCTCCGCGAGTGGTCAATGGATCTGGGCCTTGGGCTGGATGCAGGGGAGGTCGGGGCCTACCTGGCCAAGAGCGTGTCCTCCGGCGAGTCCGTGAAGTTTCTGGTCAGGCTGCAGCGCCGATTCTAGTGCGGCTCGGACTGACATGATGCGCCTGGGGCGACGGCGAGGTTTGATGGCCATAATCGCCGCCGGATTGACCTGCGCTGCCTCTCCCCTCCGGGCGCAGGAGCCACTCGATGTGCGCCTTCAGGTCACCCTTGCCGGCGATTCCACACTCTCCGGATCACGGTCGCCGATCGTGCGCTGCCGGAACATGCTGTCGGAGAATAGCCGGTGGCTTTCGGCGCTACGCTCAGGTCTTCCCGTCCGGCTGCACTATCGGGTTGAAGTGTGGCGCTCGCGGGGAGCCTGGTTCGACACCTTCGAGCGTCAGGCGGAGTGGGATGTTCTCGTACGGCACGAGCCGCTGCTCGACCAGTATACCATGCTCACCTTTGTGGGCGCGGCTCGGCAGGAAAGACGCTATGCGACGCTCGACGCACTCGGGGCCGCACTGTCATTTGCCTACCAGGTGAACGTCCGGCCTATCGAAGCAGGGCGCTACTACTATGCGGCCTCACTTCAGGTCAGCACTCTATCCGATTCGGATCTCGATGAGCTGGAGCGTTTTCTCGCCGGAGATCTCGATGAGAACGCCGAGCGGGGCGAGGATATCGGTGATGCGCTGGGCCGGGGGGCGACTCGATTTTTGCTACAACTTGCAGGCCTGCCAAGCTTGAGACTGGAGGCGCGAAGCCAGCACTTTTCGGTTCGTTGAGCAACCCGCTTAAATCGTTCCACCCAGCGCGCGCAGTGCTTCGTCTCCGTAAAACAGCTTGATGTATTTGGCCTGGGTAGCGGACAGCCGCCGCACGGCCCAGGAGAGGTGGACGAAGTGAGGCTCGTGCGGCGGGACGGCAGGATGCATCCCGCATTCCTGCGGCAGGTGGTTGCCCTTCCTGGTGTTACAGGAGCTGCAGGCGGTAACGACGTTGGTCCAGTCGTTGTCACCCCCGCGGGAGAGCGGGATCAGGTGGTCTCTGGTCAGACACTCGCGATGCCGCAGCTCGCCCTGCCCGCGGTGGCAGTACTGGCAGCGATATCCATCTCGGGCAAACAGGAATGTGTTGGTGACTTGACGGCGGAAGCGGCGGGGAACGTGGAC
>DASPKB010000504.1:0-2183 GCA_035628315.1 Gemmatimonadales bacterium
TGGATGGAGACGGTGAGTTGGAGACCTCGCCTGCCAGCAGCCTGGGTTCTGCAGGTTGGAGTGCCCTGACCTGGGATCTTACCGCGGCCGGGGCCATTACGGCGTATAACACAAACGAACCGGCCTTCAATGATGGAGATGGGATTTTGGACACAGCCGGAAACGGCGCCAAGGACATCGCTTTTGTGGGATTTCTGATCGAGGGAGGCGGGTCGGGAACCGGGACGGTTACTTTTGATGAGCTCTCCTATTCCGATGTGGCTCCGGATCAGAAGGAGTACAAGATCAACGAATTCCGCTATGCCGGCAGCGCCAATGAGTTCGTTGAGATCTACGGGCCGGCGGGGGCATTCCCGACAAACCTGGTGCTCCGCCAGTACAGCGCCGCGGACGCGACGGTCTCGCTTTCGATTTCGCTTGGTGGGCAGACGATGCCGAACGATGGCGGCGGCTTTGGCCGGTTTGTAATTGGTGACCCGGAAGTTGCCAATGTGGACTTCTCGACTGGCTTCACATCTGGATCCAACAATCTATCGGACAGCGACCCCAGCTCGATGCAGCTGGTGGATGCGGTGAACGGGGTGGTATACGATTCGGTGGTGTATGAGGCCTTCGGTGGCTTGGATGACCTGATCCGTCAGCAGACGATGGGTGTGACGAGCGAGGGCTATGCGTGGCTGGGAAGCATGGGGAGCACCGGTTATACGATGGGTCGGTGGCCTGATGGCAGCGACAGCGACGTAAACCGGCAGGACTTCACGCCCATGCCTCCGACGCCGGGTGCGAGCAATGGTGACACGGTTCCGATCGGCACGACCTTCGACTTCACCTCCAACCCTTCCCAAGCTTACATGACGTTCCAGTCGTCGCAGTCGGGTGCGATGGTGCCGGGCGTAGGTTTGTCCCCGAGCCTGGGGAACGCCTATCGTGTCATCGACATCACGGGGGGCGGCCAGATGGCCTTCATCGGCGATGCGGGGCTCGGCAGTGGCCTGGGATACCGGGCGACGGGCGAGATCTACATTCCTGCGAGCAATGCCCCGGCGAATGCGGTGGCGATTGGCATTGCGGGACAGGGTGGGACGAACTTCTTCACCAGCACTGTGTCATCGCAGGATTCGACCTCCTACGAAGGTGGCTACTGGCTAATCTTCGAAAATGCATTGGGGGTTGGCCTGGCTGATGGGCGTGCCGATCACCCGGGGGTGTTTGAGTTTGTCCATGCGACGAACGACAACATGGACGGGACGCCGGTGGAGTTGCTTGGCTCAGCGACCTATGCCAGCGCCTTCCCTTCCCTGGCCTCGACGACGGGACGCTGGACAACCTTCGACCTGATCCTGGACCCGTTGAACAACCGACTGGTGGCAAAGATCGGTGCCGCGACGGTGTATGACGGACCAATCCCAGCGGGTGGACCGACGGGTGGGCCGTTCCAGGTGGGCTTCCGTGAAAATCGTGGGGATAACAATGCCACGACAGACGGGACGTACATTGACAATCTATCGTTCACCCTGCCGCCGGCGACGTCTGTGCTGGATTGGACGCTGCTGAACGAGGAGTGAGAAGACAGCTGAAGCGCAGAAGGGAGAGGGTCGGGGGATAAGCCCCCGACCTTTTCTTATTTTGCCCGGTGTGCAGGAGCAGAAGGGTCTGCTCCCAGCTCATCATCATAACTACGGATTGCCCGCAACTCGGCGTGGGCCGTGTTGAGCATCCGCAGGTAACCCAGGTAAGCGTTCCGCGCAGCGATGTAGCTGCGGAGTGTATCCAGAGCATCGGTGAGGGAGGCTTCTCCTCCAGCGAACTGCTCAAGGACCTCCTCGAGATTTTTCTCCGCCATGGGCACGAGGGTGGTGCGGTATTCGCCGGAGAGCGTGTCGGATTCGTTAATACGCTGCAGGAGCTGGGCGATGGTAGCCTGGACGGTGTTCCGGGAGTCGGCGTTGCGTTGTTGAGCGCTGGCAATGAGTCGCTGCGACTCACGGATACGGCCCTGGTTGCGGTTAAAGAGGGGGATGGGGATTTCGACACCCGCGCCGACCATGGCCTCGTCCATGCCACGATCGTAGCCGAGGCCGGCGCGGAGGGTCACGTCGGGTATGACCTCGGCGCGGGCGAGGCGTAGACGGCTTTCTTCGAGGCGCTGGGCGCGTTCCGCCTCGAGAACCGAATGGGCCTCC
>DASPKB010000505.1:0-5024 GCA_035628315.1 Gemmatimonadales bacterium
TACGACCGCGCCGGCTCGGGGTCGGCGTCGGGGAAGGCCCTGAGTGATTAATCTAAAATCAGTGCTGGCCTGGCGGTACCCGTTGATAAACCACCTGACCTCTCACGATCGTGACCTCGGCTCGCCCGGTGAGACGGCGCCCGCCGAAAGGGGTGTTACGGCTGCGCGAAAAGAACCCGTTCGGGTCGACAGTCCAAGCCATCTTGGGGTCGGTGATGGTGACGTCGGCGGGTGATCCGGGGGCCAGAGTTCCACCCGGAAGATTGAATATCCGGGCCGGCATCGTGCTCATACGGTTCACCAGATCGCAGAGGGTCAGCAGCCCAGGCTCCACCAGCTCGGTGATGGCCAGCCCAAGCGCAGTCTCCAGTCCGATGATGCCATTCGGCGCATCATCGAACTCCCGCTCTTTCGCATCATAGTGATGCGGCGCGTGGTCGGTGCAGATCGCGTCGATGGTACCGTCTTTCAGCCCCTGCCGAATCGCTTCCCGATCTTCCGGCTCCCTGAGCGGCGGATTCATCTTAGCGTTGGTGTCGTACCCTTCGCACCGCTCGTGGGTAAGGGTGAAGTGATGCGGGCAGGCCTCTGCCGTGACCCGTATGCCCTTCTCCTTCGCGCGCCTGATGAGCTCGACCGAGCCGCGGGTCGACATGTGGCAGAGGTGGATGTGCCCGCCAGTATGTTCGGCGAGCAGAATATCGCGGGCCACCATTATCTCCTCGGCCGCCGCAGGAATTCCTTTGAGACCCAGCCGGGTCGAGACGATTCCCTCGTGCATGGCGCCGCCGGCAGAGAGGGTTGGATCCTCACAGTGGTCCGCGACTGGAATACCGAAGGTGCGTGCGTACTCCAACGCGGTCCGCATGAGATGGCTGGACACCACCGGTTTTCCGTCATCACTCACCGCCACCGCACCGGCACCGACCAGCTCACCGAACTCCGCGAGTTGCTGACCCTTCTGTCCCAGCGAGATTGCTCCGAGCGGATAGACCCTGGCTTTCCCGGCTCGCTGCGCCTGACTGACTATGAACCCGATCGCAGCCTGGTTGTCGGTAACAGGATCGGTATTCGGCATGGCGCACACGGCGGAGAAGCCGCCAGCCGCTGCGGCCATGGCTCCAGTGGCAACCGTTTCCAGATCCTCCTGGCCCGGCTCGCGAAGATGCACGTGCAAGTCGATCAGGCCCGGCGACACCATGCAGTTGGTGGCGTCGATGGTCAGCGCCTCGTCAGGAGAGCCGATATCGCGTCCAACCGAGGCCACCTTCCCTCCCTCGAGGTACACGTCGGCGACTCCGTCGGCGCCTCGCGCCGGATCGACCACCCGTCCACCTCGTATCAGGATCGGCCTCATCGCACGGTTCGCTCTGCCCGGGGGAGAGCCTGCCCCGAGCTGGCCGAAGGGCTGTCACCCGGGGCCGCCCAATCCGGCGATCCCCCGGCCAGCAGGTACAGGACCGCCATACGCACCGCCACACCGTTGGTCACCTGCGGCAGGATTACGCTATGAGGGCCGTCGGCCACGTCGCTGTCTATCTCCACGCCGCGGTTCATGGGACCAGGATGTAGAATCAGCAGGTCCTTGGGGGCTCTGGCCAGGCGTTCGTTGGTCACGCCGAACACTCGATTGTACTCCCGAAGCGACGGCAGAAATCCGGCCTCCATCCGCTCAAGTTGGAGCCGCAACACGTTGAGCGCGTCGGCCCACGCGATGGCATCCTCGATCCGAGGTAGGATCGTCACCCCCAGGTCCTGCACGTTGCGGGGAAGCAGCGACGCAGGACCGCAGACACCGACCTCCGCGCCCAGCTTGGTGAGCCCCCAGATGTTGCTCCGGGCGACGCGGCTGTGGAGGATGTCACCGCAGATTGCGACCTTGAGACCTTTGAGCTGCCCAAAGCGGTCGCGCAGCGTGAGCATGTCGAGCAGGCCCTGCGTAGGATGCTCGTGCTTGCCGTCGCCGGCGTTGATCACATTGGACCGGATGCGCTGCCCCAGGAATTGGGCGGCACCCGACGCGCCGTGACGGATAACGACCATATCGATCCGCATTGCTTCGAGATTCTTGGCGGTATCGACCAGAGTTTCGCCCTTGCTCACCGAGGAGCCTGCCGCCGCGACATTGACAGTGTCGGCTGACAGGCGTTTTTCGGCAAATTCGAAAGAGATGCGGGTGCGGGTGGAAGCTTCGAAGAACAGATTGACAATCGTCTTCCCGCGGAGGGCCGGCACTTTCTTGATGGCTCGCTCGCTGACCTCCTTGAATGGCTCGGCCGTGTCCAGGATCAGCTGGATCTGCTCGGCGCTGAGCGGCTCGAGGCCTACGAGGTCTTTGCCCAGACTCGGGGCGCTCATGTCGCTACTCCCCCCTGACGATCTCAACGGCGTCGCGCTGGTCCAGCTCACTCACCAACACGTCGACCCGGTCGCCGGGTGCGGTGCTGACGCTGGTGCCGACCACGTCGGCCTGGATCGGCAACTCGCGACCGCCGCGGTCAATCAGCACACAGAGCAGGATACGCCGAGGACGACCGAAATCCGCGCATTCGTCCAGCGCTGCACGGACCGTCCGGCCGGTATACAAGACGTCGTCTACGATCACCACGGTCTTCCCGTCCAGGTCCGGAAGACTGGTTTCCCCTACTACAGGACGCGGTCCGATCGTTTGAAGGTCGTCGCGGTACAAAGTGATGTCGAGCTTGCCGACAGGAAGGTTGGAGCGCTCGGACGCGTCGATGAGACGCTTGAGCCGGCCGGCGAGCTCGACGCCTCTGCGCTGGATGCCAATCAGGACGAGAGATTCGGTGCCGCGGCTTCGTTCAACGATCTCACTGGCCATGCGCGCGAGGGTCCGGCCGAATGCGCGCTCGTCCAGGAGGGGCGTGCGGGAGGGCATCGGGGCGGGAAGGTAGCGGGAACAACGAGTCGGCGGAAGAGCCGGATCAGGCTGGCCCGGCCTCCACTGGACGGCCGGCTGGAACCTTGCGGGCTCGAGTGCGACGCTCGACGGCCCACCAAACGCGCGGCAGCAGCAAGAGCAGAAGCCCCACGCCGTAGAGAATGGGAAAGGTGAGATCCTTCTTCACCAGCCACCAGTAATGCAACACGCCCGCGATGGCGGCGAGATAAACCAGGCGGTGCAGCCGAGCCCAGCGCTTGCCTCCCAACCGGCGAACCCACCCGTTGGTCGAGGTGATTGCAAGAGGAACGAGGCAGAGAAAGCCCGCAAACCCCACCAGCACCCAGGGATGCTTTCGGATATCTGCCAGGATCTCCCCGACATCCAGCGACTGATCGAAAACAAGATAGGTCGAGAGATGCAGGCAGGCGTACCAGAATGCCGTTAGTCCGATCAACCGGCGGACCCGGATCAGCTCGTTCCATCCAGTAAGGCGTCGGAGCGGCGTTACCGCCAGGGTGAGCAGAAGCGAGGTAAGGATCGTATCGCCGGTCACGTGCTGCATGAACTTCACCTCGTCGCCCATGACCAGGCCGGCGAAGAGGGCGTACAGCATCCATCCCAGTGGCAGGAGTGCCGTGATGTACAGGATGGGCTTGAGAACCCGCGTGATTAAGGCGGCGCGGGTCACTATGATGCTCAGAAGTTGGTGCGGAGATCCATACCGCTATAGAGGGACCCGACCTGATCGGCATATCCGTTGAACATCAACGTCTTCCGCTTGAAGAACTCGCCAATGCGCCGCTCCCGGGCCTGGCTCCACCGCGGATGGTCGACCTCAGGATTCACGTTGGCGTAAAACCCGTACTCGTTCGGCGCAGCGATGTTCCAGGTAGTGGCGGGTTGGTGTTCGGTAAGCCGGATCTTCACAATAGACTTACCGCCTTTAAAACCGTACTTCCAGGGAACAATCAGCCGAAGTGGCGCGCCGTTCTGGTTAGGCAGCGGCTTGCCGTAGAGACCAGTGGCAATCAGGGTCAACGGATGTCTCGCCTCGTCCAGCCGGAGGCCCTCCACATAAGGCCATTGAAGGATCTGACTCCGTTGGCCGGGCATCTGCTGGGGATCATGCAGGGTGGTAAACTCTACGAATCTGGCGCGAGAGGTCGGCTCCAGCCGGTCGAGGATATCCTTGAGAGGGATGCCGAGCCAGGGGATCACCATGGACCAGCCTTCGACGCACCGCAGCCGGTAAACCCGTTCCACCGGTGTGAACGGCTTCAGAAAGTCATCCAGATCGTAGCTGGCCGGGCGCTTCACCTCGCCGTCAACTTCGATCTTCCATGGCCGGGTTCGAAGCCGGCCGGCGTTGCGCGCGGGGTCGTCCTTGCCGGTGCCGAACTCGTAGAAGTTGTTGTACCCGGTGATGTCTTCGTAGGGAGTCAGCTTCTCGTCGTCTCTGCCGGTAGTGGCTGCGGCCCTGGGCACAAGCCCTCCGATGCCGGCTGCGGCAAGCCCTGCCGCCTGAAGGAACCGGCGGCGGTTCCAGTACACGGACTCATCTGTGATTTCAGAGACGGGAATATCGGGGGGACGTCTGATGAGCATACCTGCTCCTTGGGAAACCCTGCGGCGGTGCGATACCCTTATGATACGCGCCCCGACCGGTTTCGGTTCCCGGCACGGACAGGGAGGGATTCGAACCCTCGATACGCTTTTGACGTATACACGCTTTCCAGGCGTGCGCCTTCAGCCACTCGGCCACCTGTCCTGAACCGTTGCCGGGGCGCAACTTAGCGGCCTACTAGAGGAAGATCAACGTGAGCATTCCGTGGTAAGCGGCGCATTCATCACCGCTGCCGCCCGCACCCCGGTGGGCCGGGCTGGCGGCGCCCTCGCCGCAGTGCGTCCCGACGACCTGGCCGCGATTGCTGTTCGTGCGGCGCTAGAGCGGAGCGGCATTGCTCCTGAGCGGGTGGACGACGTAATCCTGGGATGTACCAATCAGGCGGGCGAGGACAACAGGAACGTGGCGCGGATGGCGGCACTCCTCGCCGGAATGCCCGTCGAGGTGCCTGGTCAGACCGTGAACCGCCTGTGTGGTTCCGGACTTCAGGCCGTA
>DASPKB010000506.1:0-3742 GCA_035628315.1 Gemmatimonadales bacterium
GCACTCGCGGTGGTGGGCCATCGGGCTCTAACCGGCAAGGTCCCGTTCGAGGGAGATCCGCAGAGCGTGCTGTATCAGCAGGTCCACGAGCCGCCGCCCTCTTTGCTGGAGCGCCGTCCGGACACGCCGCCGGATCTCAGGGTTGCCATCGAGCGTGCGCTGGCCAAGGACCCCAAGGCCCGCTACCCGAACATGGAAGAGTTTGCCGCCTGGGTGAGTGGAGAGCGGGCCTCTACGCTGGATTCATCCACCATCACGGCGGTTCGTGTTCCGGTTACTCCGGTTCGAGCTCCGGCAACGAGGCGAGAGCCAGCTAGTGCCGAAGGCCAGGGAGCCGGGGTCTATGTTGCTCTGGGAACCTTAGCGGTAATAGTGACCGCTGCCTTCATAGGCATACCGAAGCTGCGCACGCCGGTGGATCCGGCGCCCGCCGTGGCCAGCACACCGAATGTCCAGAGATCTCCCACACCGGCTCCGCGCCGCGCATCGGGATCAATTCAGATTCGTTCCACGCCGCGGGCCGTCCTGTATATCGACGGGGTCAAGGTTGGATTGACGCCGGTAACCAGAAGCAAGCTGACTGCCGGCTCTTATCGGGTGCGGCTGGAGCAAAAAGGGTATCGCACCATCACCGAAACCATCATGGTAAAAGCCGGGCGGTCGACGAATCGCTCCTACCAACTCCGTCGGCGGTAGCTGACCGGGCACAGCCCTTGCCGATCCGTTCGGCTAAAGCGGCCTAACTCTCTAAATAATCGACACCTGCGCTAAACCAGGCAGCCGATCTGCCGGGCTCATTCGTGGAGTCCGCCAGAAGGTGCCGGGATTTACCAGAGAGTGGAGCCGAGCTGGACTGACCCCCAGGGAGACTGATGAAGCCGACCACTCCGCGGGTGCTGCTACTGATGATAGGAGTGGGGCTGCTCGCCTGCTCCGATTCAACCGAGGCAGTCGACCAGACCTACGTCACCATTGCATCGGGGAGCCCAGTGGTGCTCAGGGGGGAGCAGCTGGAGCTCAGCGCCCGACTGTGGACCCGCACTTCGCCGGGCGACTCGGTGGAGGTGAGGAATGCCGAGCTGGTCTGGTCCAGCGATGATCCGACCCTTGCGAGCCTTACTACCAGGGACAACAACACGGCGGTCGCGACCGGGGTGAACTCGGGGATTGTTCAGATCAGAGCGATGGCCACCGGGTTCCAGGGCTCGAATCCCGCAACCTTCTCGCTCCGAGTGTCCGATCCGCTGGAGATCGACAGCATTCGCCCGGCCGTAGTTCGCTACGGTGAAAAAGCCACGATGTACGGCGTCGGCGTCAATTCGCTCTTCCTGGCTTCACTCGGAGGAGCGACGCTGGTTCCCGACACCTTTTCGGTCACTATGGGGGCCGGCGGCATCGGCCAGTTCAGCTTCTGGGTTCCCGCTCCGGCCAGGAGCGGACGGGTCGTTGTCCTGAACCCCACTCAGATCGTGGTGGCTCCCGACTCGACCACCGTTATCGAAGAGGACCTGTATGAGCCCAATACCAGCGCTCCGCAGGTTCTCGACCTGAGCGCCGGACCGTTTCCGTCCCTTCCAGCGATTCGCTACTACAACCCTGCCCTGGCCTTCGAGAACCTCCGCCGGGACGACACGCTGGGGGTCGACTGGTATCGCTTCAGCGGCGCGCCGGCCGGAGGCGACATGACGTTCATCCTCGTGGCCCCGGGGCTCAGGAACGGCCACTTCTCGTTTCTGGCATCGAACGTTACCAACGCTGATTCGGTAGCCACGCCGGGGTGGACCATCGGATCGGGCCTTTACTACTGCAAGGACCACGAATTCAAGGTCCAGCAACAGCCATCGGACTCGCTGATTGTAGCCCTGAAAAATCTGCCCGCCGGGTCCATGGACATGGTATCCCTCTTCGCCGAATCCGGCCGCTACGGCATCGCAGTCATCGAAGGCTACCTCACCAGCAATCCGGCCATCGGCGCCGATAGGCTGGAGGAGAATGACAACTGCGAGCTGGCCGACCGCGTCTTTGCCGACCCGGCAACCCGCATCGATCTCACGGCCCCGTTCTCCGAGGCGTTGACGATCGATAACCCGCACGACGTGGACTGGATCCGATTCCGGGTCCCGGGTACGGTGACGCAGGCGGTGACCTTCAAGACCGCTCCTCCCGCAGGCGGCACGGGACGTGGTGATATCGATCTCTATGTCCTTGGAGTGCCGGTGGCCGGCTCTCCACTCGATATCCGCGGCTCCTCCAGCACGGTCGGCTCCAGCGAGTCCCTGACCGTACTGCTCGAGCCGGGTGAGTACTACATCGTCGTGACGGACTTTGCCGGAGTGCCCATGAACTACTCGCTCTGCGCCGCACGTGGAACCAGCTGCAGCCCGGCGCCAGGGTTCATGACGTCTGCCGCGCCTTCACCCGTGCGCAGCGCTACCGCGGCGAGCCGACCGTGACCAACTCTGTGAACGCGTGCGCCCACTGCCACACGCCGCTGCCCACCGATGGGCGCTACTGCTCGAACTGCGGCATGCCCTCGGGTGAGGTCGGTACTCACGTCTGCCCTCCGGAACCGACGGAGGAGCTGCGCAAGCGGCTGGCTACTACGCTGGAAGGCCGCTACGAGATCATCAGATTGTTGGGTCGGGGCGGCATGGCCGTGGTATTCCTGGCCAAGGATCTCACCCTCGAGCGACAAGTCGCCATCAAGGTGCTGCCGCCGGAGATGTCCCACGATCCGAAGCTCATCCCCCGCTTCCAGCAGGAAGCCAAGACCGCGGCCAGGCTGGACCACCCAAACATCATCCCGATATACCGGGTCGAGAGCGAAGCGGGCCTGGTCTACTTCGTGATGAAGTACGTCACAGGGCACTCGCTCGATCAGTTTCTGGACAAGGGTCCGGTTTCCTTCGATACCGCGCGACGCATCCTCCGGGAGGCCGCACTGGCGCTGGGTCATGCCCACCAGCGGGGGATCGTCCATCGGGACGTCAAGCCGGCCAACATCATGCTCGAAGCGGACGGCAGGGTGATGCTCACCGATTTCGGGATCTCAAAGGCCCTGGATGGAGGAACGGCTCTGACCGGCACCGGGGCGATCATCGGTACGCCGCACTACATGGCACCGGAGCAGGCCAAGGGTCTCGAGGTGGATGGGCGCGCCGACCAGTACTCGCTCGGTGTCGTTGGGCATCATCTCCTGACCGGCAAGCAGCCGTTCGACGGATCGTCCCACAGCATCCTCTATAAGCACGTATTCGAGCCGCCGCCGCGGATCTTCGAGACCCGCCCGGATGCGCCGGCCGACCTGTGCGCGGCACTCGATCGCGCGCTCTCAAAGGAGCCGGAAAAGCGGTTTGCCAGCATGGAGGATTTTGCCGCGGCAGTGAGTGGGGAGCGGACCGGGCCGAGAACCGTGGTGAGCGGGCCGGTCAAGCCGCTTACAAAGAAGGCCCCGGTTCGGGCCGGAGCCGGAAAGTCGCGGAAAGTGATCTGGGGCAGTCTGGTTGCCGTGATCCTCTGCGCCGTTATCGGGGGTGCCAGCTGGGCGGCGTTGCGGCCCGCGGAACCCACGGTAACGCCGCCGAGCGTAGCGCAGCCCGCTCACCCGAGCGTCGCCTCGCCGGCCGGCTTGAGCCATACTCAGCCCTCTACTGGACAGTCATCCGCTCCTGGGTCGGCCGCTGCTGCTCAGCCGGACATTACACCGGCAAGCAGGCCCCGACCGGTAAAGAAGGAGTACGCA
>DASPKB010000507.1:0-2767 GCA_035628315.1 Gemmatimonadales bacterium
ACGTCACCACCACTATCAACGCGTCGGGACTGCCGACCACCTAAGGAGCCGAGTACCAATGAAAGCCACTACAATTCTGGGCTCCCTGGATCCCGAGCTGACCAAGCGCGTGCTGTCGCGACGAAACGCGGTGATGACCAGCGGAAAGATGGCCGGTACCGCTGCGATCGCATCGCTGCCGGTTATGTTCGGCCTGATGTCCCGGCGCGCGTTCGCCCAGGGCACTGCACTCCCGGCGGACATCATCAACGTGCTGAACTTCGCGCTGACTCTCGAATACCTGGAAGCCGATTTCTACACCGGCGGGATCGAGGCCGGAGTGGTTCCCGCTGAGGCGTTGCCGATTTTCCAAACCATCAGGGATCACGAGCTTGCGCACGTCAACCTGCTGACCAGCACCATCAGCTCCGGTGGTGGAACGCCTGCGGCGAGGCCAACGTTCGACTTCACTGCCGGCGGAACCTTTCCCGATCCGTTCACCGACTATCCGACATTCCAGGCGCTGGCGCAGGGATTCGAGGACACCGGTGTCCGGGCATATAAAGGACAGGCTGGAGCGTTGATTGCCAACGATGCCATCCTGACCACTGCGCTCCAGATTCATTCGGTCGAGGCGCGCCATGCCTCGGCCGTCAGACGTCTTAGAGGTGAGAAGGGCTGGATCACCGGGAATCAGAGCACTCTACCTGCTGCTGCAGCTGCGGTTTATGCCGGAGAAGAGGCAGGTCAAGGAGTAACGAGCCCGGCTTCGGCCGAGGCTTTTGATGAGCCGCTCACGATGGATCAGGTGCTCGCGATCGCCAACCTGTTCATCGCGTCGTAGTGAACTAGCTCAGAGCAGCCGTCCGAAGCGTATCGAGAGCCCGCCGAATACCGGCGGGCTTCTTGTACTGGGACTAGTTGGACCTAATCAGCTCAGACCTCGCCCTCGCAGACGGCGGTTGGATGCTGGACGAAGCGGATCACCTCGTCCAGCACTGGTGCGAGGTCGAGCTGGGGGAGCGACATGGCGACGATGAGATCAACGTGGCCAAGGCCCCGGTAGATCCTGAGCCCAACGCAGCCCCCCGCACCCCGAACCCGGTCTCCCAGTTGGGTGGAATTCGCGGGTGACACGAGCTCGTCTCTGCCACCGTGAAGCAAGAGCATCGGAGACCCGGCGCCATCCACCTGCTCCACGGGGTAACTCGCCCGCCAGCCTTCAGGGGGACCCATAAGCTGCTGCACATCGGGGTCGGTCCAGAAGGTCGCCACCGGTCCGGCCATGATGATGAACCCCCGAACAGTCTTGCTCGGCAGGCCGCGGTCGCTGAGGAAATGCTCGTCGAGCGCAAGCAGAGCTGCGCTGTGTGCGCCTGACGAGTGTCCGGCGACGAAAATCCGCAACGGGTCCCCACCAAACAGCCCAATGTTGTCGTAAACCCAACGGAGTGCCTGAGCGGCATCCTCGACCCAGGCTGGAAAGCGCACTTCAGGATACAGCCGATAGTCGGGGATCACGGCAACCACGCCGGCCTTTCCAAGTGCCGCGCCGAGCAAACGGTACTCACGCCTGGAGCCGTGCTGCCATCGACCCCCGTGCAAAAAGACCACTACGGGGGCGCGCCTGTGTTCCCCTCGAGGACGATAAATATCGAGTCGTTGCCGCGGATTTTGGCCATACGGGAGGTCAGTGGTTTCATTGGGATCACGGCCGAGTAGAAAGAGCTCGGCGGTATTCCTGAAGGCACAGCCAGAAAGAGTCAGGAGACACAGAAGCGGGAGGTAGCACGCGCCTGGCGTTCTCCGCCTTCCTGCTATGCGTGCTGTTGGGATCGGGCTTGCCACCATCGGCGCTAGCAGAGTTCAGCTATGAGTGTGGCAGCACTTCTAAGGAAAGGGTGGGCTTCTGTCGTCCCTGCCGGTCTTTGCGTCACTGTTCCGCTCATTCATCAACAACCGAGTCCGCAGATGCCGGACGTAGACCGCCAGCGCCAGTACCAGAAATGTGAGAATACCGGCTACCAGCCAGCCGTATGCGACGGGCCGGTGAACTGAGTGGTGCACCAGAAGGACCCCTGCCAGACCTGCGGCCAGAGCCCAGCCAGCCCACGGACCAATGACACCGGTGAAACGCTGACGACTATACGGCTGGATATTGCGCGGAGCCGAGGGGTGGCCTCCCGCCCGTTCCAGCAGGCGGGCGCGCAGCCGGGCGGAGCGGGTGGGATCCCGGGATTGCAGAGGCAGGGTGAGGGCCACCCGGGAGAGAACCTCCCGATACGACGAGATTTGCCGCGAGCACTCGGCGCACTCCCGAGCGTGGGCCGTGACTCTGATGAGCTCCTCACCCTCGAGAATCTCGAGCGCAGCCGCCGGCAGGAGCTGCTCTGCGCTGTCGTGGGTCATGCGCTCAGTCATGGTGCCTCCTCCCAGGACAGTGCCAGCTGCTGACGAAGCTTCTGCATGGCCAGCCGGATACGGGTCTTGATCGTGCCGAGTGGCTGTCCGGTTTGCTCCGCAATTTCGGCGTGACTTAGTCCGCTGAAGTAGGCCAGCTGGAGTGTCTCGCGCTGGTCCTGCGGGAGCAAATCCAGAGCTTGAAGCAGCTTCGCGCCAGACTCCGGTACCTCGGGCTGGAGCGCAGCTGGGTGGCCGCTCCCGACCATATCCTCCCCAAAGGCCTGGGCCGCCGCCGTGGTCCGCTCGGCTCTGCGACGCTGTGCACGGAGTCGATCCAGTGCCCGGCTCCGCGCGATCATCAGCAGCCAGGTCGAGGCTGACGCTC
>DASPKB010000508.1:0-3167 GCA_035628315.1 Gemmatimonadales bacterium
GGCAGGCAATCGCCACTGCGCCAGAACTTGCACCACAGGCCAGAACCCGCCCGGCGCCATCAGCCCAGCTGCCCGGCCTCCACCGCCAACCTTTTTCACTGCTGCACCCCACTTCAAAGGGATTCCTCCGCGAACGACACCGGAGGTCAGTCTCTATCCTGGAAGTTGTCACCGCCGGAAAAATGGCACGGATCCCGCTCCTGCCGATCCGACCAGGCAGTCCCATGCTGGCTTTGTCGGCAGTCCTTCTCTATACGTCTGGCGGTGATGGCCCCCACCTCGGAGATCCAGTCTACGGCCCGGAGCGTCCCCTCGCGCTCCGATTCTTGCGCTCAAACCCGGCCGCCATTTGCCCTGGTCACCCTGCGGCTGTCTCCAGGTTGGTGTGCCGCCCTCCTGTCTTTTGTCGTGGGCGGCATTGTGGGCATAAGTCTCATAGCAAGCTTTCTGTCCTTCATGCCCGTGGCCGATCCGCTGCTCGACCACATCAGGCAAACCCTGGTTCGACTGAGCTGGGTCGACGGAGAAGCAAACATCCCGTCCTGGTTCTCCGGCTCGCTCCTGCTTACCGCCGCTTTGCTGCTCGGCACGGTAGCCGCCGTAGAGCAGCGCATGGGAGGGAACCGGGTAGATCACTGGTTCGTGCTCTGCCTCATCTTCCTGTTTCTCTCGCTCGATGAAATAGCACAGCTGCACGAGCTCTCGATCGTGCCGATCAGACAGTGGATCGGAGCGAGCGGGTTTCTCTATTACGCCTGGATTCTGCCCGCCGGTGTCCTGGTCGGGGTCTTTGTCCTGAGCTATTTGAGATTTCTGGCGCGGCTACCCGAACGCACCCGGGGATTACTGCTCGTCGCTGGAGCCGTCTACGTCGGTGGTTCCCTGGGTGTCGAATCGATCAGTGGGTGGCAGGCGGCTAAGCACGGGGAGCACGATCCGGTGTACCACGCGATCATCACTCTGGAAGAGACCTGCGAGATGACGGGCATCGTGCTCTTCATCTACGCGCTGCTCGATTACCTCGGTGCCCGGTCCTCCAGGATCGCACTTCATATAACGCAGAGCAAGCGAGCGGACCGGGAATGATAGCGGTCGCATCAGCGTTGAAGATCCGGCCGGTCACCACTGCAGCCGAGCGAGCCGAATGGGATGCGCTCGCAGCTGCGTCCCGTGTTGGCCACCGGCATCAGTGCCTGTGGTGGATGGAGCCGCTCGCACAGTACGGGTTCGAGACCCAAGCGCTCGGCTGCTGGAGAGACAATCAGCTGATCGGCGGTGCACTCTTCCGGTCCTACAGGGTTCCCTACACTGGAATGGTAGTGAGTGAGTGCCTTGACGGCCCAATTTTTCTGACCTGGGAAACGTCGTGGGCTGGAGAGCTTGTGAACGCGATGGAAGACCTGGCTCAAAAAGCCAACAGCATGGCGCTCGTCATCCGTGACTGCCCCGATCCGGCACTGCATCGCGACATACTGGAAATCATGAGGCGGCGGGGCTTACCGGTAGTACAGACGCCGGGTCCGGTCGACGCCGTCCTGCAGCTGGAGGGACGTACCCCGGATGATATTCGTGCCGGCTTCAACCGGGGAACCCGTGCACGCATCAGGAAGTCGAAACAAAACGGCGAGTTCGAGGTGCGGAGGCTGAGCACCTCGAAAGATCTGGCGGAAGCGTACGGGGCATGGATGGCCAGCGCCAAGCGGAAAGGTTTCACCGATGTGCGGCCGTGGGCAGGTCTGGAGCCGGTATTACTCCACTGCGTGAACAACGGTTACGGGACCGTGCTCGGCAGCTACGCCGAGAACCGGCTCATCGGTGCCGCTTTCGTGGTGCACATCGGATCGAGCGCCGCGTATGTCTACGGCGGCTATGTGGACGGGACCGAGAAGTTCAGCCCCACCCATCTGCTGCAGCATGAGGCAATCCGCGAGGCACAGGAGAAGGGCTTCGCCAGTTACAACTTCGGAAATTTCCTGGGGCACCAGCAACCGCGCGCGCAGGGAGTGGACGAGTTCAAGCGCGGGTTCGGGGCGGTCCCCATGCGGCACCTGGATACCATCATCTGGAAGCGCAAAGCAATGCTGTACGATGCGGTCGAGCGGATACGGCAGGCCCGCATAGGCCGAACTCTGGAGGTTATTCTCCGGAACCGTCTGATCCGAAGGGGAGACACAGCGGTGTGACTTAGATCACCGTTCAATCTGTAACATTGCTCCTCGACTGGATCATTCCGCGAACGTAAGTTCCTGATAGTTGTAATCCCCCGTCACAACCGAGTGTTCAGGTGCGCTACCCGCTGGCTGGTTGCCTCCTTCTAGCAGCGTGCTCGGATGGCACGGGGCCAGGGCCGGAGTCTCCCCTGCTGGTGCTCCCTGCTGTCGATACGATCCCCGCCGAATCATCGGTTCAGCTCCGGGCTGTACAGGTTGGTTCCCGGGGGGACACGGTGGAAGTTCGTGACGTTGTCTGGAGCAGTCAGGACCCGGATGTAGCTCCGGTATCTACCGACGGTGTGGTGACCGGTACCAGGTCGGGACAGGTCACCATCGTGGCCCTGGCAGGCGATCTACGCGGCACGGCAGTGGTCCGGGTCGAGCGTCGCTTTCAGGCCAGCGACGTGTCGACTGGCGGTGCCGGACTCTGCGCGGTGGACCTGGACGGCCAGATCTGGTGCGAAGGCGGCTGGGGAACAGGGGTTCCGTACCCGGACCGTGATACGACCGACATTCGGACGTTCCTCGCACCGGTGAGCGGCGCCGAACGTTACACCTTGGTCGGCTCCAACCAGTTCTTTGCGTGTGCACTGAGCACTACCGGCAAGGTGCTTTGCTGGGGGTACTCCATCCTGGGCCAAAGCTTGAACGCCGGAGTCCCAACTCCGGTCGCCCCGGCAGTAACATTCGATACTATCAGCATTCAGGGATCCAACGGATGCGGGCTCGCCCAGCAGGTCGCCCACTGCTGGGGTTCCTTCCAGGACGATGTGAGCACCGTAAACACCTACGGAGTTCCGCTGGTGAGGCTCGATCTTCAGGAGTATCTCGGCTGCGGCTGGACTGCGAATGGCGCGCAGCTGTGCTGGGAAACCTTCGGGGAGGCAGAGCCGGGTGACCACAAGATCGAGCAGCCCTCCAGCGCCGGAGTGCCCCCGCTACGGGGGCTCGTGC